>JAPUHH010000205.1 GCA_027297825.1 Gammaproteobacteria bacterium | reverse complement strand
CTTTTCATTAGAAATAGCAATGCTTCTCATACGGCGTTTTTCATGATATGCCAGACCCGTACCTGCAGGTATTAAACGACCCACGATTACATTTTCTTTCAAGCCATGCAGAGGATCACTTGAACCTCTAACTGCTGCTTCGGTTAATACACGCGTGGTTTCTTGGAAAGATGCCGCAGAGATAAATGACTCTGTCACCAAAGATGCCTTGGTGATTCCTAGCAACACAGGATTATAGGTTGCAGGTTGTTTGCCTTCTGCTTCCATTTTTTCATTCACATCTAGGAGACGTGATTTTTCTACCTGCTCACCGCGCAAATAACTCGTATCGCCTGCATCAACAATTTCAGCTTTGCGTAGCATTTGTCTTATGATCACCTCAATATGTTTATCATCAATACCTACACCCTGCAGACGATAAACATCTTGAATTTCTTTGATTAGGTATTCAGCCAAGGTTGTCACGCCTAATAATCGCAATATGTCATGCGGATTAAGCTCGCCATCCACCACGACCTCACCTATTTGAACATGCTCACCTTCGAAGACATTAATTTTACGCCATTTAGGAATAAGCTCTTCCGTTGATTCGCCATCCTCATTGGTAATGACCAAGCGTTCCTTACCTTTAGTGTCTTTACCAAAGCTCACCGTACCCGTCTGCTCGGCAAGAACCGCAAGTTCTTTTGGTTTTCGAGCTTCAAATAAATCCGCTACCCGTGGCAAACCACCGGTGATATCTCTGGTTTTAGATGATTCCTGCGGGATCCTAGAGATAACATCACCCACATCAACCGCATTATCATCCTGCAAACTAATAATTGCACCTGGAGGAAGAATGTAATGAGCAGGAATTTCTGTGCCGGTGAATTTAAGTTGCTCGTCTTTTTCGTCTAGCAAACTCATAGCAGGACGCAAATCTTTACCAGCCGCAGGACGACTCTTAGGATCTGACACGATAGTGGAACTCAACCCTGTAACCTCATCCGTATAAGATTCAACTGTCACACCATCCGCAAAATCAACCAACTGCACTTTACCAGCCACTTCGGTAACAATTGGGTGGGTATGAGGATCCCAAGTCGCTACCATTTGGCCAGGATGCACTGCATCGCCGTGATTAACAGAGATGGATGCACCATATGGGATTTTATAGCGCTCTTTCTCGCGCCCCTGTTCATCAATAACTACCAATTCTCCAGAACGTGACACCGCAACATTGTGCCCACTTTTATGCTGCACAAGCTTTAAGTTATGCATGCGCACCGTACCCACAGACTTAACCGTGGTATCACTGGTTGAAGCTGCACGACTCGCTGCCCCACCAATATGGAATGTGCGCATGGTAAGCTGTGTTCCTGGTTCGCCGATTGACTGTGCTGCAATCACTCCTACCGCTTCGCCATCATTGACAAGATGTCCACGCGCTAAATCACGACCATAACAAGTGGAACAAACACCATAACGTGTTGAACATGTAATAGGTGCGCGAACTTTTACCTCGTCGATACTCAGTTCTTCAAAGCGATCCACCCATCCTTCATCCAATAGTGTGCCTGCTGGAATTAAAACAGATCCACCTTTGATATCTAATACTTCTTCCGCAACCACTCTGCCTAATACGCGGTTAGATAAAGCTTGCACAACATCGCCACCCTCAATAATGGGCTTCATGATCATGCCATCTGTAGTGCCACAATCTAGTTCGGTAACCACTAAATCTTGCGCAACATCCACGAGTCTACGTGTTAAATAACCAGAGTTTGCTGTTTTTAGTGCAGTATCCGCCAAGCCTTTGCGCGCACCATGTGTTGAGATGAAGTACTGCAACACATTTAAGCCTTCACGAAAATTTGCAGTAATCGGAGTTTCAATAATTGAACCATCGGGTTTCGCCATCAATCCTCGCATCCCGGCAAGTTGACGAATCTGCGCAGCAGAACCTCGAGCACCCGAATCCGCCATCATATAAATCGAGTTAAATGAATCTTGAGTAACGGTATTACCTTCCGCGTCAACGACTTCCTCATGACCCAAACGATCCATCATCGCTTTTGCAACCAGATCATTTGTATGCGACCAAATATCAATAACTTTATTATATCGCTCGCCTTTGGTAACCAATCCAGATGCATATTGAGAAGCAATTTCTTTCACTTCTTTTTCTGCTGCTTCTAAAATAGATTTTTTTGCCTCCGGAATAACCATGTCATCTGCACAGAATGACACGCCTGAACGTGTAGCGTATTTGAAGCCCGTATACATTAAATTATCTGCAAAGATAACCGTATCTTTTAAGCCAACACGTCGATAAGAAGCATCAATTAAACCCGAAACCGCGTGCTTATTCATATCACGATTGACTAACTCAAATGGCAATCCGGCAGGTAGAATTTCTGAGAGTATCCCACGCCCGACGGTAGTATCTACAATTCGACGTATTTTGATATTTTCACCATCTTCACTTACATCGATATCATTGACTCGGATTTTTACTTTAGCATGCAAGGAAACCACATTATTTTCATAGGCGCGTTCAGCTTCTGCTACATCAGCAAAAATCATACCTTCGCCTGGCGCATTTACTTTAACTCGCGTGAGGTAGTACAAGCCCAACACAATGTCTTGCGAAGGCACAATGATGGGCTCACCATTGGCAGGCGACAATACGTTGTTGGTAGACATCATCAGCGCGCGACTTTCTAGCTGAGCTTCAATGGATAACGGCACGTGAACTGCCATTTGATCGCCATCGAAATCTGCATTGAATGCAGCACACACTAAAGGATGCAATTGTATTGCTTTACCTTCGATTAACGTAGGCTCAAACGCTTGAATCCCCAAGCGATGCAAAGTCGGTGCGCGATTTAATAAGACTGGGTGTTCACGTATCACTTCTTCAAGAATGCCCCAAACCTCTGGACCTTCTTTTTCTACAACTTTCTTACAAGCTTTGATGGTTGGTGCAATACCTCGCATATGCAACTTACTAAAAATAAATGGCTTAAATAACTCTAATGCCATCTTCTTCGGCAAACCACACTGATGCAGTTTTAGCGTTGGGCCGACAACAATTACCGAACGACCCGAATAATCGACTCGTTTCCCGAGTAAGTTTTGGCGAAAACGACCTTGCTTGCCTTTAATCATATCGGCAAGTGATTTCAATGCACGCTTATTGGTACCGGTAATTGCACGACCACGACGACCATTATCTAGCAAGGCATCAACGGATTCTTGCAACATGCGTTTTTCATTGCGCACAATAATATCTGGCGCATTTAACTCCAATAATCGCTTCAAACGGTTGTTACGATTAATGACGCGACGATACAAGTCATTTAAATCAGAGGTGGCAAATCGCCCGCCATCCAAAGGTACTAGTGGACGAAGATCTGGCGGCAACACCGGCAGTACGGTTAAGATCATCCATTCTGGCTTGTTGCCAGACTCGATAAGATTTTCAGCAAGTTTCAAACGCTTAGAAAAACGTTTAAGTTTTGCTTCTGATTTTGTCGCAGCAATTTCTTCGCGCAAAGTTACGGTTTCGTCTTTTAGATCAACTTTCTTAAGCAACTCAAAGATCGCCTCTGCGCCCATACGCGCATCAAAATCATCTCCATATTCCTCGATGGCCTCTAAAAAGGTCTCATCGGATAGGAGCTGTTTTGGCTCAAGAGCAGTCATACCAGGATCAATGACCACAAAGGCTTCAAAATAAAGAATTCGCTCTACATCACGCAAAGTCATGTCTAACAACAAACCAATCCTTGATGGCAATGATTTCAAAAACCAAATATGTGCTACTGGACTCGCAAGCTCGATGTGCCCCATACGCTCTCGGCGTACTTTGGTTAAGGTAACTTCAACACCGCACTTCTCACAAACTACGCCGCGATGCTTAAGGCGTTTGTATTTTCCACACAGACATTCGTAATCTTTATTAGGGCCAAATATTTTTGCACAGAACAAACCGTCGCGTTCCGGCTTGAAGGTACGATAGTTTATGGTTTCAGGTTTTTTGACTTCGCCATAAGACCATGATCGAATCATGTCCGGCGAAGCTAATCCGATACGTATCGCATCGAAGTCTTCAACTTGGCCTTGATTCTTTAATAAACTAAGTAAGTCTTTCATTACGTCTCCCGTAAAACACGCCTGCTATGCAATTAATCTGCAACATAAATACTTGAATTTCTTTTAAAACTTAAATTCCGCTTCTTATTCAAAATCAATATTTAAAGCTAAAGAACGAATCTCTTTCATCAAAACATTAAAGGATTCTGGCATTCCAGCCTCAATACTATGATTGCTATCCACAATGTTCTTATACATCTTGTTTCGACCCACAACATCATCCGATTTCACGGTGAGCATTTCTTGCAAGGTATGAGCGGCTCCATACGCTTGTAGCGCCCAAACCTCCATCTCACCAAAGCGTTGGCCACCAAATTGTGCTTTACCACCCAACGGTTGCTGCGTAACTAAACTATATGGCCCGGTTGAGCGAGCATGCATCTTGTCATCCACCAAGTGGTTAAGTTTCAGCATGTGCATATAGCCCACGGTAACTTTGCGATCGAAGCGTTCGCCAGTGCGGCCATCCCATAAATAAGTTTGGCCATCTTCAGGTAAATCTGCCAATTTCAACATGCGCTTAATATCAGATTCTTGCGCACCATCAAATACAGGAGTCGCCATTGGCACACCTGAACTTAGATTTTTGGACATGTTTAGAATTTCATCATCGCTGAATTCATCTAAATTGACCGAAACCCCATCGTCCTTGTTATAGATATCATCTAGAAATTCACGTAACTGCGTGACGCTGCCATTTTGCTTAAGCATGCCGCCAATCTTTAGGCCCAGACCTTTTGCAGCCCAACCCAAATGAGTCTCTAGCACCTGACCAACATTCATCCGCGAAGGCACACCCAATGGATTTAAGACGATATCGACGGGCGTTCCATCTTCACGATGCGGCATATCTTCAACAGGCACAATCATCGAAACCACACCCTTGTTACCATGGCGACCCGCCATCTTGTCGCCAGGCTGCATTCGGCGTTTAACTGCAAGATAAACCTTAACCATCTTTAAGACGCCTGGTTTAAGATCATCACCCGCTGTAATTTTTTCTTTCTGCACCAGTAATTTTTGGTCGAAAGATTCGCGTTGACCAGTTAATTGTTTCGCCAATGTTTCGAGTTGAGTATTAATCGCTTCATCACCCATGCGAACTTCAAACCAGCGACTGCGATCAAGACCTTCTAAGTAGCTCTTGGTAACTTTAGAACCCGCCTGCAATCCATCTGGACCGCCATCGGCAAATTTATTCGTTATTAAGCGTTCAACACGCGCATAAATATCATCCTCATAAATACGTAATTGATCATTTAGATCTTTACGCACTTGTTCGATCTCTGACTCTTCAATCTGCAAAGCACGTTTATCTTTATCCACTCCATCACGCGTGAATACACGCACATCGATCACCGTGCCAACCATACCTGAAGGAACCTTTAAAGAAGTGTCTTTTACATCAGATGCTTTTTCACCACAGATCGCACGCAGGAGTTTCTCCTCCGGTGTCAACTGGGTCTCACCCTTAGGCGTAACTTTACCCACCAAGATATCACTTGGCTTAACTTCTGCGCCTACATATACAATCCCAGAGTCATCCAACTTAGCGAGTAAATTTTCACTTACATTTGGAATATCAGCTGTGATTTCTTCAGAACCCAGCTTGGTATCACGAGCAACGCAGCTAAGTTCTTCAATGTGTATTGTAGTAAAGCGATCTTCTTCTACAACACGCTCTGAAATTAGAATTGAATCTTCAAAGTTGTAGCCATTCCATGGCATGAACGCGACTTGAACATTTTGCCCTAGTGCCAACTCACCTAAATCTGTAGATGGGCCATCCGCTAGCACATCGCCTTTTGCGATGATGTCACCAGGATGCACTAATGGCTTTTGGTTAATGCAAGTATTCTGGTTCGAGCGCGTGTATTTAGTTAAATTATAGATATCAACACCAGGCTCACCCGCTTCAGTTTCTTTGTCGTTAACACGTACCACGATGCGCCCAGCATCAACCGTGTCCACCACACCGCCGCGCGTTGAAACTTGTGCTGCACCTGAATCTATGGCGACGGCACGTTCAATTCCTGTTCCGACTAATGGCTTTTCTGCACGCAGTGTAGGCACTGCTTGACGTTGCATGTTAGAACCCATTAATGCGCGGTTCGCATCATCATGCTCTAAAAATGGGATCAAAGATGCCGCCACCGAAACAATCTGTTTCGCTGATACGTCCATGTATTCGACATTTTCGGGAGAAACAAGTGAGAATTCATTTAGATGTCGCACCGATACTAAATCATCTAAAAAGTTACCCTTCTCATCAAGGCGTGCATTGGCTTGTGCAATCGTAAATTGACTTTCTTCAATTGCTGATAAATATTCAATTTTATCCGCAACCCTTCCATTTATAATTTTCCGATAAGGGGTTTCTAAGAAGCCATAATCATTGGTGCGCGCAAATATCGCCAATGAGTTAATCAGTCCAATATTGGGCCCTTCAGGCGTTTCAATCGGGCAAACTCGACCATAGTGCGTGGGATGCACATCTCGAACCTCAAAACCGGCTCGTTCACGTGTTAAACCACCCGGCCCAAGCGCCGATATTCTACGCTTATGGGTAATCTCCGAAAGCGGATTATTCTGGTCCATAAATTGAGAAAGCTGGCTAGACCCAAAGAACTCCTTAATTGCAGCAGCAACAGGTTTTGAATTAATCATCTCCTGCGGCATGAGTCCTTCAGATTCAGCAAGCGTTAAGCGTTCTTTAACGGCACGCTCAACACGCACCAAACCTACGCGAAAAGCATTCTCTGCCATCTCACCGACACAACGCACGCGACGATTACCAAGATGGTCAATGTCATCCACAATGCCATTGCCGTTTCTGATATCAATCAGGGTGCGCATAACATCCAGAATGTCATCTTTACTTAAGATCCCAGAACCGGTCATTTTCTCGCGGCCGACACGGCGATTAAATTTCATGCGGCCGACAGGTGATAAATCATATCGCTCAGGCGCAAAAAATAAATTATTAAATAAATTTTGTGCAGACTCTTTTGTAGGCGGCTCACCAGGGCGCATCATCCGATAAATTTCAACCTGAGCTTCCAACTGGTTATTAGTCGGATCAATAGCAATGGTTGAAGATATATATGGGCCTCGGTCAATATCATTGGTGTATAACAGCTCTAATAGATCCTCCGATGACTCTAAATTTTTCTCTATGTTTTCTACTGTTAATTGATCGTTTGCCTTAGAAACCAATAGACCGGTATCGGTATCAACTAAATCTTTCGCTAGAATCTTGCTCAATA
>JAPUHH010000204.1 GCA_027297825.1 Gammaproteobacteria bacterium | reverse complement strand
CGTACATTAAAAAAGCGGATTCGTTTGCCCGCATGGGTAGCGACGAGTTTGCAGTGATTATAAGTGACAGTACTAGTAGTGACGCTAGAAAAGTGGCCGAGACATTGCGCCACGCTGTTGAAGAATTCCATTTTGAATGGGACGGCAAGGTATTCGATGTGAATTTGAGCATGGCACTCGTGCCCATTACAAATGATAAAACAGTGAATGACATCCTCGGAACTGCGGATATAGCATTATCCGCGGCTAAAGACTCTGGCAGAAATCGTATTCACGAATTTCGACCGCAAGATACGACGATGATACGTCGTCGTGATGAAATGCAGTGGGTACTAGAATTAGAAGAGGCTCTGCGTGAAGACCGATTCCAACTCCATTTTCAACCAATACAACCTATTGCTAACGATATTAAACAAGGGCTGCACTATGAAGTGTTGTTACGCGTAATAGATACTAATGGCCAAATTATTGCGCCCGGTGAATTGCTAAATGCAGCAGAGCAATTTGATAGGGCAACGCATGTAGATAGCTGGGTAATTAACGCTGTATTTGATTGGCTTAAAAATAATCAAGACCACTGTAAAGAATTAAGCCTTTGTTCAATTAACTTGTCGGGAGCATCTATTGGCGATCCAGCATTTTTAGCTTTCTTGCAAAAGAAATTAAGTGATAAAGATATTCCTAAAGACAAAATAAGTTTTGAGGTCACAGAAAATGCTGCGATAAAAAATATCAAGAAAGCAGCAGGATTTATAAGGGCTATAAAAGAATTTGGCTGTAAATTTGCGTTGGATGATTTTGGTAGTGGGCTTTCGTCGTTTGCTTACCTCAAGGACCTGCCTGTAGACTTTCTTAAAATTGATGGTTTGTTTGTTAAGGGAATTAATACCGAGCCGATAGATTACGCGATGGTCAAAGCGATTCATGATGTGGGCAAGGTTATGGGTATGGAGACCATTGCTGAATATGTTGAAAATGAAGAAATACTAATTAAATTAAAAGAGATTGGGGTTGATTACGGCCAAGGGTATTACTTTGGCAAGTCTAAAAAACTGGATTCTGTAATCGTAGCCGGGCATGCTATCGCTGAGTTCACCTAAGAATTAGTACTGATTTTATTTGGCCAATTCCTGTTTATTCGCTGCAGCATAAATTTCTACGTCTTAACCCTTCAGTTAGATTCTGCTAAGGTGGAATAAAATGTCTCATGAGGTGATCTCTTGAAGTTTTGTAGCAGCTGTGGCTCTGCAGAAATAACGCTAACCATACCGGAAGGTGATAATAGGCCGCGGTATGTATGTCCGTTGTGCCAGGAAATATTTTATCACAATCCAAAAATTGTAGCGGGCTGCATTGCCGAATGGCAAGGCAAGGTTCTAATGTGCAAGCGCGAAATTGAACCCCGTTATGGCAAGTGGACCTTGCCCGCAGGGTTTATGGAAAATCATGAAACCACCTTAGAAGCAGCAGCGCGCGAGACTCAAGAAGAGGCGACTGCGCAAGTAGAAAATCTAAGTTTATATACCATGTATAATTTGCCACATATAAATCAAGTATACGTGATGTTTCGTGGCGACTTGGTGGAAGGGCATGCTAGCCCTGGTCTTGAAAGTTCGGAAGTTGCGCTTATGGATGAACAAGAGATTCCATGGCAAGAGCTGGCTTTCCCGATTATTAAAGAAAATCTAGAGCTGTATTTTCAGGATAGACGCAGTAATCACTTCACATTGCATTACGGCGATATGCGCAGATTACCAAATATGTCTTATGAAATTGAGCGTTATTAAAGTTCAGTTCAAAGTGCATATGGCTGATTTTTGGCACGTTTATACTGCGCTGTATTAAAGAGACGTCATTCAAGGTGTCCCCTATGAGTTCTGAAAAGTCATTGCTCTCTATTATCGAGTTGGGTGGTTACCCCAATTTTAGACCTCTGTACAAACACTTTGGCTATGAGCCTATCGTTGTTTTTAGTATGAGAAAAGCACTGGGTGTATTAAAGAAAACTAAGCCGCAAGTAGTGGTAGCAGAATTTAATTACCAATCTGATTTTAGAGACCGTACTAGCAGTCTCGAGTCACTCATTGCAGTGGCCGAGCGATATTCTGAGATGAAGTTAATTGTATTTTTTGAGCAAGAATATGCACATCAGTTTGAAAAGCTTTGCGCAAGTTATAAATTTTTTGCGACTTTTTCGTATCCTATCGATGAGAAAATGATAGGCGAAACACTAAATCGCTTAGCATTGTAACAAAATAAACCTTAAGCAAGATTTGGTTTATTGACCTAAATATTATTTAACAATGGCGACTGACCGGCTTTGGCATCCTCGACAATTGCTCCTGCCTCCATATAACCATGCTAAACCGGCAACTCTTCCCGGGCATATGGGATGAGGTAAAAATGTCGAGAAAGCGGAGTTTACCCTTAACTAAATATGCCATTGGGTAGATGAGTACTTTAAGGTATTTTTTAACCACCTAGCAGAATCAATCAGAGTTTTTTAACTCGCTTTAGATCCACCAAGACAGGGTGGAGATTTACGGATTTCACCATTTTTTTCCTGCCATTCTGCGGGCGTCATCGTATGTAAAGATAATGCGTGTACCGGCCCTGCCAATTCGTCTTTTAGTAATGCGTTAAGTGTGCGATGTCGTGCTACTAATATTTTTCCATCAAACTCGGCGCTTACAACGGTTACCTTAAAGTGTGATTCTGAGTCAGGTGGGACATTGTGCATATGACTTTCATTGGCAACCTCTAAGAATGTAGGCTGCAATGCATACTGAATTTTTTGTTCAATATCGGCTTGGATAGTCATGATTAATTTATAGCAGTCTTGGTTGCTTGAAACTATATCTAGTCAGAGTATTTTCCCAGGATTTTTCAGGGGTAATTTTCATACAATCGAAAAGAATTCCTTTGCAGTTTGAGTGGTTTCTTGAGCAGTTTGTTGCATAGAGGCTTCACGATATTTTGTCACAGCGTTTAAGATATGTGGTAAATATGCGGGTTCATTGCGTCTACCCTTTGGTTTAGGAACTGATGCTTTACTTGGTAAATCTCTGGGCAGTAAATAGGGTGCATCCGTTTCGATCATTAATCGATTGGTAGGGATATGCTTAATAATCCTATGCAGGTGTTGGCCGCGGCGTTCATCACAAATCCAACCGGTAATGCCAATATGACAATCTAGATCGATATAGCGATGTAGTTGTTTTTCAGTGCCGGTAAAGCAATGTACGACTACCTTAGTGAGTTTATCTCGAAACTGGCTTAGTATTTTTGCAAAGTCTTCATACGCATCACGCTCGTGCAATAAGACTGGCATTTTTAGTTCTACTGCAAGTTCAAGTTGAGATTGGAATGCTAGTTTTTGGTCAATATGGTTGGAGTAATTACGATTGTAGTCTAAGCCTGCTTCACCTATCGCCACTACATTCTTATGTGTGGCAAGTGCGTGCAATTGATCTAAGGTTTCATTGGTCCATTGTTTGGCTAAATGCGGATGTACGCCTGCGGTTGAATACATACCGGCATACTGTTTAGATAGCTGTAAAGCATATTCGCTTTCCTGTGTGCTAGAGCCGGTAATTATAAAACGATTTACGCCAGCTTGATGTGCGCGCTTAACAAGTTCAGCTTCATCTTCCCGAAAAGCATTGCTAGTGAAGTTAAAGCATATATCTACTAATTCCATTTATAAGCTGGTTCCTTAGATTTAACTCACACATGCTGAACAAAATCTTTCTTCAATACTTTGTAAGGCAGTTTGGCAACTACGACAAAGTTTTGCATAGGTTGGATTAAGTTCATGATCAAGGCTTACTCGTTCGTCAAAAACGAAGCAGTCTCCATGCCAGTGATGATGTCTAAATTTTTGAAGATAATCGAGAATGCCGCCTTTGAGTTGGTGTACCTGGTCAAATCCATGTTGAGCGATGTAGGCCGCACCTTTTTCGCAACGGATTCCACCGGTACAAAATGTGACTATAGGTTTGTTTGTTGGAACAGAGTTCAGTTTACTACAAGCGTTTTCTAGATCTCTGAAATACTTTAGCTGCAAATGTTGAGCGCCATCAAAGCTGCCCAATTCAAATTCATAGCTATTGCGTAAATCTAGCAAAGTGAAATCTTTGCCTTCATCAAGCCACTGTTTTAGCATTTCACTTGTTATATAGTTTTGATCATCTTTATCAGCCTGATCAAGGGCAGATCCTGTAGGAACCAATTCTTCACGTGCTTTAACTAATAGACGTCGAAATGGGATGACTGCTGCGTACGTAGTATTGAATAGCAATTGCTTGAAGCCGCATTCTGAATTTAATTGCTCGATTGCAAAGTCAATGTCTGTCCCGTTTCCAGCAAGACTTAAATTAATACCTTCGGGGCTGATGAATATAGTGCCTTTTAAATGAGTCTGATCACATATATTTTGCACTTGTAGGCGCATAGAAGTTATGTCTTCAATCGTGATGAATTGATAGCCAGCAATATTTTTGATTGGGTGTTGCATATGCGAATGTTTTAAAGGTCCTTGAATATAGGGTTTACCAATTATTATAATAATAGGGTAATGTAAGTATTATGAAAGAAGGTCATCCACAAACGGTATATCTAAAAGACTATACTCCCCCCGCCTATTTGATTACTGATGTTCATCTGGATTTTATTTTAGATGAAGAAGTCACCGTTGTGACTTCAAACATGCAGGTTACGCGAAATCCACAATCGAATGAACAGACGACCACCTTGGAATTGGATGGGACCACGCCAAGGAC
>JAPUHH010000203.1 GCA_027297825.1 Gammaproteobacteria bacterium | reverse complement strand
GGCGAGCGAACGTTGGTTGGTACTGGGAGATATGTGTGAGCTGGGGAGCGAAAGTATTGCCTGGCATAAAAAAGCTGGAGAAATGGCAAAGGAATTTGGAGTTACACGCTTATTTGGAATTGGAGAGCTGGCGCGGCATACCGTAGATGCATTTGGGACAGGCGCAGAACATTTTTCAAATCATGTGGCAGTCGCAGAGATTCTACAAAATGAATTGTATGAGCAAGTGTGTGTGTTGGTTAAAGGTTCGCGAGCTATGCATTTAGAAAAGATTGTGACCGCAATTCACAAAAATATAAACTCACAATCGACGTATAACGAATATGCTGCTTAAGTTATTTGAATATCTCGCAGAGTTTCATACTGGATTTAATGTGTTTCAGTATCTAACTTTGCGTTCCATCTTGGGTGTGCTAACAGCCTTAACAATTTGCTTTGTTACAGGTCCAATCATGATTCGTAAATTAAGCAGTTATAGCATAAGCCAAAATATTAGAACTTATGGTCCGCAAACTCATCATGCCAAGGCGGGCACGCCGACAATGGGAGGTGCTTTTCTATTATTAGCAATACTGAGCAGTGCGTTGTTATGGAGTGATTTATCCAACCGTTATGTATGGTTTGTGTTAGCCACAACTTTCTTGTTTGGTTTGGTAGGCGCAGTTGACGATATTAAAAAATTACTGAGTGGGTCTCACAAAGGCTTGTCCGCGAAAAGCAAATATTTTTGGCAATCTATAATTGGCATTGGTGTAGCAATGCTTTTGTTTTACACCGTGGATTTACCAGTTGAAACTAATCTATATGTCCCGTTTTTTAAAAATATAGTCATTCCGCTCGGCGTATGGTTTGTCTTGCTCACTTATTTTGTGATTGTTGGTTCTAGCAATGCGGTAAATTTTACCGATGGCCTCGATGGTTTGGCAATTATGCCGGTAGTGATGGTTGCAGGTGCATTAGGCGTGTTTGCATATCTAAGTGGTAACATCAATTTTTCCAATTATCTTTCTATTCCGTATATTCCTTTGGCCGGCGAGTTGGTTGTTTTTTGTGGTGCGATGGTGGGCGCGGGCTTAGGGTTTCTTTGGTTTAACGCATATCCTGCACAAGTTTTTATGGGTGATGTAGGTGCACTCGCATTAGGCGCAGCGGTGGGCGTGTTAGCCGTATTGGTGCGACAAGAAATTGTGCTAATGATTATGGGTGGCGTGTTTGTGCTGGAAACAATATCTGTGATTATGCAGGTGGTGTCTTTTAAGCTCACTGGTAAACGAATTTTCCAAATGGCACCATTACACCATCACTTTGAACTAAAAGGTTGGCCAGAACCAAGAGTGATTGTGCGGTTTTGGATCATCACTGTAATTTTAGTGCTAATTGGTTTGTCAACCTTGAAGATTCGGTAACCCAAGATGGGATTTGCATTGCAAAAACAAATGACAGACAGTCACTATAAAAATTTTATTGTAGGCCTTGGTGAAACGGGCTTGTCTGTAGCTGCATATTTACAGCGTCAAGATATACCTTTTGTGATGGTAGATACGCGTGAAGATCCACCCCAACTCAATAGCTTTAAACATCGTTTTCCGCAAGCTGAAGTTTGTCTGGGAGAGCTTTCAAACAATGTGTTTGCAAATGCTAAACAAATAATAGTTAGTCCGGGTATCGATATAAATAACGAGTTTATTCAGTCTGCAGTGGCTCAGGGTGCAGAATGTTGCGGAGATATCGAATTATTTTTTGCTAGTACACAAACACCCATTGTAGCGATTACGGGTGCTAATGGTAAAAGCACAGTGACAAGTTTGGTTGCTGCAATGGCAAGGTCTGCCGGCGTGCAAGCTTACGCAGGCGGTAACTTAGGCCCACCTGCTTTGGATTTGCTTGAAGTTGATGATGCAGAGTTGTTTGTGTTGGAGCTATCAAGTTTTCAACTTGAATCTACTCAATCGTTAGCGCCTCAAGTTAGCGTGGTATTAAATATATCACCGGATCATTTAGACCGACATGGAAGTGTAGACCGCTATGCTCGTATTAAGTCGCAGGTATATAAGCACGCAAATGTTAGTGTGGTGAATCGCAGCGATGAATTTGTATCGAAGATGAAAATATCTGGGATGATGATTAGCTTTGGATTAGATCATCCGGAGGATGGGCATTTTGGTTTAATTCATGATGATGGGTGCCCTTTTTTGGCCCAAGGTGAAAATACTTTATTGGCCACAAGTGCAATTGCGTTGCAAGGCGAATCAGGAATATTAAATTCGCTTGCAGCACTGGCAATTGGAAAAGCGTTGAGCTTGCCTTTAGTAGGTATGCTAAACACACTCAAAACAATTAAAGGATTGCCGCATCGATTTTCATTTGTGGGTGAGGCGCAAGGTATCTCATGGTTTAACGATTCAAAAGGTACCAACATTGGGGCTTCGATAAGCTCTTTGCGTGGTTTAAAAGACAATGTTATTTTATTGGCCGGCGGTGTGTTTAAAGGTGGAGATTTAAGGTTATTGCATGATGCGGTCGCCAAGCATGCTAAACATGTCATTCTATTTGGCCAAGATGCAAAACTATTCGAACTAGCGTTCCGTGGAGCTGCCTCGATTCATTTAGCAAATTCAATCCGTGATGCCGTGGCTGTTGCGAGTGAGCTTGCGCTAGCGGGTGACAAAGTACTGTTGTCTCCAGCCTGTGCTAGCTTCGATATGTATGAAAATTATATGTTGCGCGGCGAGGATTTTGAGCGCTGTGTAAAGGAGCTTGCTTTATGACATCCACTAAGCAGGCCGCCCGGAAATCCTCTACTAATATGAGTATTACACTGGCGAAGCATTGTGATGTGGCGCTAATGATATCGGCAATGTTATTGCTAGGTATAGGTTTAGTGATGGTGGCGTCATCTTCGATTGAGATTGCAGATCGTGCAACGGGCGATCCTCTTTATTATTTTAAGCGACAATGTATATTCGCCTTGCTTGGAGTGCTCGCGGGCTTACTGCTGACCAAGATCCGGCTGGCGCATTGGGAAAATTCAGGTATGGCGCTGTTGTTTTTTATGGTGTGTCTATTAGTTCTTATTTTGATACCAGGTTTAGGCCGAACCGTTAATGGCAGCACTCGGTGGTTAGCGTTGGGCCCATTTGGTCTACAAGTATCTGAAGTCGTTAAGTTGATGATGATTGTTTATCTTGCAGGCTATGTAGTCAGACAGGGCAAACAAATACGAGAATCGTTTGTTGGATTTGTAAAGCCTATGCTTGTGCTCGTAGTGCTATTCACCTTGCTATTGCTTGAGCCGGATTTTGGCGCGGCTACAGTCATCTTGGCTACGGCTTTGGGAATGCTATATTTAGCTGGCGTTAAGATTTGGAAATTTGGGATCTTGATTTCTGCATCTGCAATGTCTATGGCATTTGTGGCAATTTCATCACCTTATCGAGTGGAGCGCTTAACCGCATTTCTAAATCCGTGGTCAGATCCATTTGGATCTGGATTTCAGCTCACACAATCTTTAATTGCGATTGGCAGTGGTGGATGGACCGGTTTGGGCTTGGGGGCAAGCGTGCAGAAGTTGTTTTATTTGCCAGAAGCACATACAGATTTTGTATTTGCAGTTATTGCTGAAGAATTAGGTTTGATTGGCGTGGCTACAGTATTGGTTTTATTTATCGTTTTAATTTATCGATGCTTTGCAATAGGTAAGTTAGTTGAAAAACAAGGCATGAAATTTGGTGCACAAATATGTTATGGAATTGGAATTTGGTTAGGACTACAAGCTTTTATCAATATCGGTGTAAATATGGGAGTGTTGCCAACCAAGGGACTAACGTTGCCGTTTATAAGTGCAGGGGGTAGTAGTTTATTGGTGGTGTGTATGGCTATTGGCCTTATTACACGCGTATATATTGAAGGTGCTGCAAAGACCTTACGCTGATGAATTGTAAAGCTTAACTAATTTATGAAACACACACGTTCTCCTGTAATGATTCTTGCTGGTGGCACTGGCGGCCATGTATTTCCTGCGTTGGCGGTGGCGAAGGAAATTGAGAAGCAAGGCGTGCCTATTGTTTGGGTGGGTACAAGAAAAGGCATTGAGTCAAAAATTGTTACGCAAGCGGGCTATCGATTAGAATGTATTTTAGTCAGTGGTTTGCGTGGTAAAGGTATGGCCACTTATTTAACTGCGCCAATTAAATTAACCATAGCTGGACTGCAAGCTGCATGGTTACTGCTTAAATATCGACCTTGTGCAGTTTTAGGAATGGGTGGATTTGTAGCGGGTCCTGTTGGTTTGATGGCCGTTTTATTGAGACGGCCCTTAATTATTCATGAGCAAAATGCAATTGCTGGATTAACGAACCGCATCCTTGCACCCTTCGCGAAACGCATACTAACTGGGTTTCCAAGCACTTTTGTGCGTAAAAATGTTGAGGTGGTGGGTAATCCAGTACGTACAGAAATTTCGCAAATTCGACGAGATTTTACTTCCGACTCCATAGACAAGCCGATACGTGTTTTGGTGATTGGTGGGAGTTTGGGGGCTCAAGCATTCAATCAAATTGTGCCTGCCGCATTAGCGCAGATTTCTGTAGATGAACGTCCAGAAGTTTGGCATCAAACTGGAGAGCATAAGCTTCAATTCACACAAGATAATTATAAAAAGTTTGGTGTAGAAGCTCGTGTCGATGCATTTATTGAAGCGATGTACGAAGCTTATACTTGGGCGGATTTAGTTATATGCCGAGCAGGAGCCATTACCGTAGCCGAGCTTGCTGTGGTAGGTGTAGGCGCAATTTTCGTGCCGTACCCCTATGCGGTGGACGACCACCAGACTGCCAATGCATCTGTACTCACAAATGCTGGCGCAGCATTCTTGATTCAAGAACACGAGCTCAATGCCGCAGTGCTGGCCAAACAGCTAGGTGAAATTTCAGCTCATCGTTCTAAACTCAGAAGTATTGCAGAGGCAGTTCGTGGTTTTGCAAAACCCCAAGCGGCAGAAGATGTTGCAAAAATATGTCTGCAAACCTGTTTGGAAAAAACCAATGGCGATGTTGGTCTCGCAAAAGATTTCTAACATGGCATTTAATATTGGACATTTTGCAACGCGTAGAATTAAGCAAGTGCATTTCGTTGGCATTGGTGGTTCTGGTATGGGTGGGATTGCCGAAGTGATGGTAAACCTTGGGTACAAGGTATACGGCTCGGACTTGCAAAAAAATGCTATTACGCAGCGCTTAAGTGAGTTAGGTGCAACTATTTATACACAGCATGATGCAAGCAATGTCGAGGGTGCGGATGTGGTGGTGATGTCTAGCGCGGTTAAGGCCGACAACCCTGAAATAATAGCTGCGCGTGAGCAACGCATTCCTGTTGTGCCACGTGCTGAGATGTTGGCTGAATTGATGCGTTTTCGTTATGGCATTGCAATTGCGGGCACGCATGGCAAAACAACTACGACGAGTTTAGTGGCTTCTGTATTAGCTGCTGCAAATTTAGATCCTACTTTTATAGTTGGTGGTCGTGTGAACAGTTTTGCAAGTCATTCAAAGCTTGGTGCTGGGAAATATTTGGTAGCGGAAGCGGATGAAAGTGATGCGTCGTTCTTGCATTTGCAGCCCATTATGTCTGTTGTCACTAATATTGATTCCGACCATCTTGCAGCATACGGTGGCGACTTTAATAATTTGCAAGATGCTTTTTTGCAGTTTATACATAATCTGCCATTTTATGGCATGACGGTTTTATGTATAGAAGATGAAATAATTACTAGTTTATTGCCAAAAATTTCGCGTCCATATTTAACCTATGGTTTTGCAGAAGATGCGGACTATAGGATTTCTAATGTTGTAATGTCTGGCACGCAAACAAAATTCTCATTACTTTGTCCGGGCAAATCGTCTGCGATTATGTTTGTGCTCAATTTACCAGGCGTACACAATGTACTTAATGCAGTTGCAGCAGCCATTATTGCGCTACAGCTGGATATTCAAGAAGAAAAAATACAATCTGCATTTGAAGAGTTTCAAGGCATTGCACGACGTTTTCAGATCTATCCCAATATTTGTATCAACAACAAACGTATTCAATTGGTGGACGACTATGGCCATCACCATACAGAAGTTGCCGCCACTATGACGGCTGCGCGCGAGGCTTGGCCAGAGCGCAGGTTAGTTGTGCTGTTCCAGCCGCATCGCTATTCGCGCACTCGAGATTTGTTTGACGACTTTGTGCGAGTTTTAAATGAGGCTGATACATTAATACTGTGTGAAGTTTATGCGGCAAATGAGGAGCCGATTGTAGGTGCAGACAGCCCAGCATTGAGCCGTGCATTGCGTGTGCGTGGCAAACTTGATCCGATTTTGGTTAAAGATTTGTCAGAAATTCAGACTACGTTGAAGCGTGTTGTGCAAGATAATGACATTCTATTAACGTTAGGCGCAGGTAGTATTGGCAGTATTGCACAAACATTAAATGAATCATTTGCGATTCATTAATATATGAAGACAGCGCAAAAAATTGAGATGCATCGCGGAGCACTAGAAAAAAACGTTTCGCTAGCGCGTTTTACTAGTTGGAAAGTAGGCGGTAGTGCGGATGTTTTATATCGACCGGCAGATTTGTTGGATTTAAAAGATTTTCTTGCAACATTAGAAAAGGACACGCCCATTACATGGCTAGGTCGGGGCACCAATGTGTTGGTACGAGACGGAGGAATACGAGGAGTAGTGATTCTATTGCAAGGCTGTTTAGATCAACTTGAGTTGTTAGAGCCCACGACGATGCGTGCTGAAGTGGGTGCATCATGTGTAAAGTTGGCACGGTCTAGTGCCGCAAAGGATTTGGTGGGCGCAGAATTTCTAGCGGGCATCCCCGGCACGGTGGGTGGTGCATTGGCAATGAATTCCGGAGCCTATGGAAGTGAGACCTGGGATTTTGTTATGCATGTAGAAACTATTGATCGTTTTGGTGAGCTGCGAACACGAGATCGAAAAGATTTATGTGTCGGCTATCGTTCGGTTGAAGGGCTTGAGGATGATGAGTGGTTTGTGGCGGCGGTATTTAAGTTTTCAGCCGGTGATGGCGAACAAGCGCGAAATATAATTCGGAAATTATTACATAAGCGTAATGTGTCGCAGCCAGTGGGCCATCAAAGTTGTGGTTCAGTGTTTCGGAATCCTGAAAATGATCATGCTGCGAGATTGATAGATGCGTGTAAGTTAAAAGGTTTAACCGTTGGCGGTGCACAAGTTTCAACGAAGCATGCCAACTTCATAATTAATGCTGGCGATGCAACTGCAAGCGATATAGAAGGACTTATCTTGAAAGTGCGTGCAACCGTAGAAAACGAATGTGGCATCTCGCTTCAACGAGAAGTGAAGATTATAGGTGACGTTGCATGATGCATGAGTCTCAATTTGGCAAAGTGGCTGTTTTGATGGGTGGGCGGTCCGCAGAACGTGAAATTTCTTTAAAGAGTGGTGCTGCAGTGCTAAACGCATTAACTGCGGCGGGAATTCAAGCGGAAGCCATCGATGTTTCGGTCGATGTATTTGAGAAATTACGCGCAGGGAAATATACGCGTGCCTTCATTGCATTGCATGGGTCGCTGGGTGAAGACGGCAGCATACAAGGTGGTTTAGAAGTAATGGGCTTACCTTACAGTGGTAGTGGTGTGATGGCCTCCAGTATTTGTATGAACAAATTGATGACCAAACAAATTTGGCAAGGATGTCGGATTCCAACTCCAAAATTTTGTGTGTTGAAAAACACCATTGATCAAGATGCATTGGTGGAGGAGCTTGGTCTGCCAATAATTTTTAAGCCAGTTTCGCAGGGCTCAAGCATTGGGATGACTAAAGCGGATTCAAAAGAAGGAATTACAGCAGCATGGGCGTATGCGCGTGAATTTGAAGAGACAGTAATTGCAGAACAATGGATCGATGGAAAGGAGTATACCGTTGCTATTTTAGATAATAGTGCTTTGCCAGTCATTCGTTTAGAGACGCCTCGATCATTCTATGATTTTGATGCCAAGTATCAATCTGACGATACCATATACCATTGTCCTTGCGGGTTGCCTGAAGCGTTGGAAGCGGAGATTCAGGCTTTGGCTTTGCAGTCATTTAAAGCAACCGAGGCCATAGGCTGGGGGAGGGTTGATGTAATGCTGGATGAACGTAATCAGCCCTGGTTTTTAGAAATTAATACTGTGCCGGGTATGACGGATCATAGCTTGGTGCCTATGGCGGCAAAATCTATAGATATTAGTTTTAATGAGTTAGTTGTGAAAATTTTAGAAACTTCACTATCGCAACGTGTCGCTTAACATGAAACAAAAAATGCGTAATACAAGAAACAAGCCAAAAGCAGCGAAAATAACTTTTTCGTTACGTGATACTTGGGACATCATGGTGATTGTGGTGTTGCTGAGTAGCGTGGTTTATTTTTCCTACTATGTGCGCAATAACCAAACTGCGGTATCCGTGTGGCCACAAATTCAATTTGTAAAAGTAAATGGAAAGTTGACGGCAACCAACCGCATAGATTTTAAAAAGATTATTCGCAAGCGAATAGCAGGCGGTTTTTTTCGTGTGCCGATGGATCAACTGGAGCAGGAATTAGCGGAATTACCCTGGGTGTATCGCGCTAATGTAGAAAGATTTTGGCCAAACACATTAACCGTAACAATTTACGAACAAAATCCCATTGCAAGATGGGGGGATGTTGGGTTGATGAATGCATATGGCGAAGTGTTTTTCCCAGAATCTACCGATGCGTATGCTTCTTTACCTCTGCTTTTTGGGGAACAGCTGCGAGCGAAAGACTTAGCCAGAGTGTTTGAAAATAGTATGCAGCAATTAAAGCCATTAAATTTGCAACTTCGTGGTTTGTTTGAGGACAGACGACAATCCAAGCACCTAGTTTTTTCAAATGGACTTGTTCTCACGATCGGGGATGGTGACGTAAGTGAAAAAATAACGCGATTTATTACAGCCTATGAGCAATATTTATCTCCGTATTTAGCAGAAGTGAAGAAAATAGATTTGCGCTATACCAATGGTTTAGCAGTTGAATGGAAAAATCCACATTTAGCCAATAACTTAGAACTGGAACGTAATTTATGAGTCGGAAAATGGAAAAGGGGATGATGGTCGGTTTGGATATTGGCACTTCTAAGGTCACCGCCATTGTTGGTGAGGTGAACGACAACAATCAGATGGAAATTGTTGGTATAGGCTCGCATCCCTCAAGAGGTTTGAAAAAAGGCGTTGTCGTGAATATTGAGTCGACTGTGCAATCTATCCAGCGTTGTATTGAAGAGGCCGAGTTAATGGCGGGTTGCCAAATTCATTCGGTCTACACAGGCATCGCGGGTAGTCATATTCGCAGCATGAATTCACACGGCATTGTTGCTATAAAAGATCGTGAAGTTTCTGCAAGTGACGTGGAGCGTGTTATCGATGCCGCGAGAGCCGTTGCAATTCCCGCTGATCAAAGAGTGTTGCATGTAATGCCGCAAGAGTTTGTGATCGATCAACAAGAAGGTATTAGAGAGCCTGTAGGCATGTCAGGAGTGCGCCTTGAGGCAAAAGTTCATTTGGTAACGGGAGCCGTCAGCGCCGCACAAAATATTATTAAATGTGTGCGTCGTTGTGGATTAGAAGTTGACGATATTATTTTAGAGCAACTTGCTTCTAGTTCTTCGGTACTTACTGAGGATGAGAAAGAGTTGGGAATTTGTTTGGTTGACATTGGTGGCGGCACTACTGATGTTGCGGTGTTTACGGATGGTGCAATTAAACATACGGCAGTTATTCCTATTGCGGGGGATCAAGTAACCAATGATATTGCTGTAGCGATGCGCACGCCCACTCAATACGCCGAAGAAATTAAAATTAAATATGCATGCGCTTTACGACAACTTGCAAATCCTGATGACACAATTGAAGTTCCCGGCGTAGGAGGTCGAGAGCCACGACGTTTATCGCGTCAAACATTAGCGGAAGTGGTTGAACCACGTTATGAAGAGCTACTGTCATTGGTACATGCAGAATTACGCCGCAGTGGTTTTGAGGATCTAGTAGCAGCTGGAGTGGTGCTGACTGGGGGCAGTTCAAAAATGGAAGGGGTGGTGGACTTAGCGGAAGAGGTGTTTCACATGCCAGTACGTTTAGGGATGCCACAGTTTGTGACAGGGTTAGTGGATGTAGTGCGCAATCCTATTCATGCAACTGGAGTTGGATTGCTTTTATTTGGCCAGCAAGGTCGACAATTGAATGAAGGATCTTTGTTTAATGATTTGGGTATGGGCAGCGTATTTCAAAGAATGAGGAATTGGTTTCAGGGAAGTTTTTGAAAACTCATGAATTTATTTTCAAAATGTAAACTAGAGGAGAAAGGTTATGTTTGAATTAATGGACGCATATAGCCAAAGTGCTGTAATTAAAGTCATTGGTGTAGGCGGCGGCGGCGGAAATGCTGTGCAACATATGGTCAATTCTGCCATTGAGGGTGTTGATTTTGTGTGCGCAAATACAGACTCGCAAGCACTTAAAAACACCAATGCTAAAACCGTTTTGCAATTAGGTGGTGATATCACTAAAGGTCTGGGCGCAGGTTCAAATCCTGTAGTTGGACGCGAGGCGGCGCTTCAAGATCGCGATCGGATTCACGACGTGATTGCGGGTGCCGATATGTTGTTTATTACTGCTGGCATGGGGGGTGGCACCGGCACCGGTGCTGCGCCAGTAGTGGCTGAAGTGGCTAAAGAGTTGGGTATGCTCACGGTAGCCGTGGTTACTAAGCCTTTTCCGTTTGAAGGTACTAAGCGGATGCAAATTGCAAATACCGGCATAGAAGAGCTTGGGAAATATGTAGATTCATTAATTACGATTCCAAATGAAAAGCTGTTAACTGTTCTAGGTAAAGACACTAATTTATTAGATGCATTTAAATCTGCGAATGATGTGTTACATGGTGCGGTGCAAGGTATTGCAGAGTTAATTACGTGTCCAGGTCTAATAAATGTAGACTTTGCTGATGTGCGCACCGTGATGTCAGAAATGGGTATGGCGATGATGGGGTCAGGTGTATCGGTAGGGACTGAGCGGGCGCGCGAATCTGCAGAATCGGCAATTTCCAGTCCCTTGCTTGAAGATATAAATATTTCGGGCGCTAAAGGCATACTTGTAAATGTGACCGCGAGTTCTTGCCTTTCTATCGGTGAGTTCGAAGAAGTGGGTAATCACATCAAGAGCTTAGCATCGGATGATGCCACCGTGGTAGTTGGTACGGTTATCGATGAGTCAATGGGAGATGCTTTACGTGTGACATTG
>JAPUHH010000202.1 GCA_027297825.1 Gammaproteobacteria bacterium | reverse complement strand
TGTCTCATAAGGTCTTAAGCTATTACGTCCAACGATGGATGTTGTTGTATACTAATCCCTGTAGAATCTCCCCGCCATTTACCTGCTACCGTTTTGTACATACACCTAAGATCTATCTTATAGCGCAGATCATCTTCATTCTAGATTCTGTAAAGAGGGTTGGAGTGGCAAACTTTTTGCCTTTCTCACAGAAATTAGATGTATGCCTAATTATTTAAGAGACCAACATTCATTACGTAATTTGATGATCTAGGACAGTATAATTTGTCAATCTATTCTATATATTTCCAAGTATTACGAAAATAAACAAAACTAGATTTATGAACCCTAGTCTATATGAAAAAATCGGTGGTAAAGAAACTGTAGTAAAAGCAGCAAAATATCTATATCTATAAGTATTAATAATTAATTATTAATTATTAATTATCAGGGAGGAGTAAGTATGAAACTTAAAAAAACTATGACAGTGCTAGTGTTCTTTTTAACCCCAATATTGGCCAACGCCACTAATGGTTATTTCTCGCATGGCACCGGAATTAAAAATCGTGCACTCGCGGGCGCAGGAGTTGCTTTCCCACAAGATGCTATGGCGGGTGCGACGAATCCTGCAGGCATGGCCTTTATTGACAACCGTTTTGATATTGGTGCGGTTTTGTTTAGGCCTGAACGAGATTATTCAGCAGGGTCTAGTCTAGCCAATGGCAATGGAGGTGCTTTTACGATTGGCCCAGGTGCAGAAAAAAGTGGTGATGCAACTTTCCTTATCCCTAGTTTTGGCATTAATTACATGCTCACCGAGCGTGATGCAATTGGGTTATCGGTCTATGGTAATGGTGGATTAAACACCACCTACGATGGCGGTAGTGCATCTTTTGATCCAGATGGCCCCTGGTCCTGCACCTGTAATGACACTACCAGGTACATTTGGAGCAGGTACGGCAGGTATAGACCTATTTCAAATCTTTTTCAATTTTTCTTATGCGCATAAAATTTCAGAACAATTTTCAGTGGGGATTAGCCCAATTTTTGTGGTTCAGGGCTTTCGCAACAATGGACTGGATGCATTTGGAGGGTTTACGAAAACCTTTGCAGAAAGCGGTGGTACGGTTAGGCCAACAAAATTAACCTCGAATGGCCAAGACTATTCCTATGGTGGCGGTGTTCAAATTGGAACCCTTGCAAAAGATGTGATCGGTACTGCTGACTTTGGGATTTCATATCGTTCTAAAATGTACATGGATGAATTTGATGATTACTCAGATTTGTTTGCTGAAGACGGAGACTTTGATATTCCTTCTACGCTATGGGCTGGTTTTGCTGTAGACGTTACAGAAAACGTTACACTAATCGCGGACTATCAAAGAATTTGGTACGAAGATGTAGATGCAATAAGCAATGATATCCAAAACTTATTTGCGTGCCCTACCACAGGGTTAGGCGACAGTGATGTAGAAAGCTGTCTAGGTGGAAACAATGGTGGTGGCTTTGGATGGGACAATATCGATGTATTTAAAGTAGGTCTGCAATGGCAAACACACCCCGATGTCACGATGCGCTTTGGCTATAGCCATTCAGACCAACCGATTAGTGGCGATCAAGTTCTATTCAACATTCTAGCGCCAGGTATTATTGAAAATCACGTCACCATGGGTGCCACCATTGAAACCAAAATGGGCGAGGTGAACTTTGAAGCCATGCATGCCTTTAGTAATTCTGTGAAGGGGACCAATGCATTTGACCCTACTCAAGAGATTCGACTCAAAATGAAGCAATTTGAGCTAGGCATTGGATGGTCTAAAGAATTTTAGATTCAAGGAGTTAAGCAATGGAACAGAACACCTTTGAGTTTTGATACAACTGGGCTTAACTGTCCACTGTCGATATTATGCTCAGAATAATATTAAAACAAATGTATCCTGGTCAAGAAGTAAAAGTCGTTGCAACGGATCCAGGACCAGTAAATGACTTTGAATCTTTTTGCAATCAGACAGGAGATGAGCTTCTCGAGTCGCAAGAAGACAATGGGGAGTACATTTATAGGATAAAGAAATGCTGAGACTTAGATTTTCAATTGAAACAAGCAATGGAAACCATAGCAATATTAAACCTAACAATACTACTTAGTTTGTTTTCCACTATGGCGCACGCTGAGCCAATCCTGATGTCGTCAGGCTTGGCAGAACAAGCCTGTAACGCCTAGAAAGAAGATCCCCCGTTCTTACAGAAAAGCTTTTCGACTCTGGCTGTAAACTTACATAATTAATCAACCATACTAGTTTAAACGCCATGCGGACATTCGGGTGCATTACTAACAATTATCTAGGTAGGTTTATCCGCAAGTACGATTGCGCGCAATGGTGCGGGATACCCTTCTATCGTAAGGCTTGGATCATCGGGGTCTAATGCATTGACAAGTGAATACCCCGTCATCCATTCTGTCTGTCGTTGTTCATCTACGGTCGTTTTAGTTTTATCTATTAATCGAATATTTATATAGCCAACTTCTTGCAACCATCTCTGTAGCAAAACGTAACTTGGTAGCATCCAAACATTACGCATATTGGCGTAGCGCTCATTTGGAATGAGCACATTTGCTTCATCTCCTTCAATAATCAAGGTTTCTAATATGAGTTGCCCGCCACTTTCTAGTAGTTTATATGCTTGGCTTAGATGCGCATGAGATTCTTGTCGATGATACAACACGCCCATGGAGAAGATGCTATCAAAACCCGTTAAAGATGCAGGCAAATCCTCCAACGCAAAAGGTAAAACAAAAGCGCATTGTGAACGTGTTAAATACTTTTGCAGTGCAAGAAACTGAAACACAAATAACCAGCTTGGATCTACACCCACCACTAATTTGGCACCCATAGCTTGCATTCGTAGTGCGTAGTAGCCATTGCCACAACCAATATCTAATACCAGCTTATCTTTGAGTTTAATATGCCCTGCAATACGTGACCATTTCCTATTGCTTCGCCATTCGGAATTGATATGAATACCAAATAGATCAAATGGGCCTTTGCGCCAGGGACTTAGTGTTTTTAATTTTTCCTCAAGATCTTTTCTAGTTTCCTGAGAACAATCATCAGAACTTCCAATGACTGGAGCGTGCTGAGTAAGATCAATCAAAGAAGGAGTAATATCTGGCAATAAATCGATTGTTTTCTGCCAATCATTAAAATCCCCATGCTTAGGATTGGCATATTTCTGATCCAGTTGAACTAACCATTCAGCTTGAAAAGCTTCCAGTCTGGTATTTTTGAGTAATTCGCTGAATTGTGAGCGATCAGCTGGCCTCATTTGACTGCAACATAAGAAATAAAATTGAGATATTTTGCAAGAATGAATATTTTTGAGAAACCCGCCTGATATAAACGTTTAATATGTTGCTCATGCGTGTCTCGGACTAATACGTTTTCCAATGCCTCTCTTTTTTGACTGATTTCCAAATCACTATAGTTATTGTCACGCTTAAAGTTTTCATGCAGTTGCTGCATCAATGCTTCTTCCTCAGCATCTTCATATATTATCTTCTCTGCTAGCAACAATGCGCCATCCTCCTGCAAGCCGGAATATACTCTTGCGATTAGCTCATCCCGCTGAGCCCAATCAATAAACTGCAAGGTATAGTTAAGAACCACAAAAGATGCATTTTCTATATTATTTTCCACTACATCACTGCAAATTGGCTTAATGAAAATCTTTAAATCTGACGCTGTAATTCTTTCCTCAAGCTGTTGGATCATGGCTTGCGAATTATCCACAGCAATTATCTTTACATCATCATATTGAATTGCATTTGCAATAGCTAAAGTGGCTTCTCCTAAGGAACAGCCTAAGTCATAGACATTTGTGCCAGGTCGTATAAATGAATTTGCAACAGTAGGTAATAATTGATTTAGTGCAACATAACCTGGAACGGAACGTTGAATCATATCTGCAAAAACAGTTGCGACGTTCTCATCAAAGACAAAATCATCAACCTTATCTTGCTTGGCTGCATAGAGTTGATCTTTTGTAGAATTTGTCACAGCCACACTTTAGATTTTATTGGTCTGTCATAGTGCTATGTTCACGCGTGGTGCGAAACTCTATGCTAGGCCATTTTTCAGTCGCCATTTGAAGATTGACCCGTGTCGGCGCGATGTATACAAGCTCACCTCCATGATCAATGGATAAATTGATTTCCGACTTGCTTTTAAAGTTTGCCAACTGTTTATCATCCTCACATGCAATCCAACGAGCGGTGTGTACATTGACCGGCTCAAATCGACATTCGACATTGTACTCATGCTTAAGCCGATACTGAACTACGTCAAATTGCAAAATTCCAACCGCCCCAAGTATCAAATCATTATTGATTATTGGTCTGAAAAGCTGTGTCGCACCTTCTTCACAAAGTTGTACAAGACCTTTAAGTAAGGCCTTCATTTTCAAAGGGTCTTTTAACTGTGCACGCCTGAATAATTCCGGTGCAAAGTTAGGAATTCCGGTAAAAGCGAGCATCTCCCCTTGCGTAAAAGCGTCGCCGATTCGGATAGTGCCATGATTGTGCAAGCCAATAATATCTCCTGGATAGGCTCGGTCCACCTGCTCTCGATCTTTAGCAATAAATGTAAGCGCGTCATTAATCTTTACATCGCGATTAATGCGTACATGCTTTAACTTCATGCCCTTTTGAAAGCTCCCAGAACATATCCGCATAAATGCAAGCCGATCACGATGATTGGGATCCATATTGGCCTGTATCTTGAATACAAAACCAGAGAAATTTTCTTCTTCTGCGCTTACATCTCTAGTTTCCGTGTCTGAAATATCCGCTTTTCTAGGTTGTGGTGCAGGCGCATATTCGACAAATTTTTCAAGTAATTCTGCTACACCAAAATTATTAATCGCTGAACCAAAAAATACTGGTGTGAGCTCGCCATTTAGATAGGCCTGATGATCAAAATCATGACTGGCACCCTGCACTAATTCAATTTCATCACGCAACTCTTGTGCTTGATCCCCAATTAACTCATCTAAACGTGGATTATCTAAATCTTCGACGATCTCACCCGTCTGTATCTTGCCTTGGTGATTTGGGTTATAGAGATGCACGGAATTATCCAGCAAATTAAACACACCTTTAAAAAGTTTGCCCATTCCAATCGGCCAAGTGATCGGCGAACATTTAATTTTTAGAATACTTTCCACTTCATCCAGAAGTTCGATGGGCTCTCGTCCATCGCGATCAAGCTTATTAATGAAAGTAATAATAGGTGTATTACGCAAACGACACACTTACATTAATTTAATAGTACGTTCTTCTACACCTTTCGCATTGTCGATGACCATTAATGCAGAATCGACAGCGGTTAGTGTTCGGTAGGTATCTTCAGAAAAGTCAGCATGACCAGGAGTATCTAACAAGTTTACAATGCAATCGTTATAATCAAACTGCATTACAGAACTCGTTATAGAAATACCACGCTGCTTTTCCAGCTCCATCCAATCCGATGTAGCATGGCGAGCCGCTTTACGACCTTTTACTGTGCCAGCTAGCTGGATTGCACCGCTGAACAATAGGAGCTTTTCAGTAATCGTTGTTTTACCTGCATCAGGATGAGAAATGATTGCAAAAGTACGACGACGCTTGGTTTGTAGTTGATGCTCGTTCACAGTGAATAAAGAGTAAATTGTTGCGCAGAAAACGCGCGATTATAGCGAAACGACATTTGTTTCTACAGCGATAATATTTTTAGCTCGAAGTATAATTCTAAAATAGTGGATTTTTTCTTCACCGGTTTTTTGTTCCTGCAAAGCCAGCATACGCACAACCTGTGTATATGACGAGACACAGAGCTTTCGAAAAACATTATACATGAGGGTAAATGAGTATCGCAAAAAGCCAGGTAACGGAGTATTTGAGAAAAAAGACGCATTTTAGAGGGCTTTAGCAAGAATGACCGCATCCTCCCGCCCAAACAAAGCCGGATAGTAGTTCCTACGCGTTCCGATCTCTTCAAAACCTTCAGAAAAATATAATGACAAGGCTTGCACATTGGTGGGGCGAACCTCAAGAAACGCAGTATCTGTCTTACGCGCACGCGCAATAGTCAGTAGTTGATCCAATAAACGTCGCCCCACTCCTCGCCCTTGATGCTCTGAGTCCACGCATAAATTAAGAATATGACATTCCTGCACCGCAAGCGACATGATGCCATAGCCGATGATTTTCCGATCCATCTCTAGCACCCACGAAGAATACCCAAAACGTAGGCAGTCATGAAATATACCTTCGGTCCAAGGAAATTCATAACTACGTTGTTCCATATCCAGAATGACTGGCAAGTCGTGTTCTGTCATTAACCGGTAGGTTTCCGAGGGATATTCAAATGCTGCGCTCATACGCCAAAGTGTAGATTAATCTGCACTAATTCTCATTATTTATAGATAGTCGACCCGATAATTAACCCAATTCTTTGACTTCAAGCGCATATTTTAAGTCCTCCCAAGCCTTGCGTTTTTGCTGCGGGCTACGCAGTAAGTAGGCAGGATGATACGTCGCCACGATGGGGATTTTGGTATCTTCGTAGGTGTACTTTTTACCGCGCATTTTTCCAATTGGAGTGTCGGTATTGAGTATTGATTGGGCTGCGATTCTGCCTACCGCCAAAATTATCTTCGGTTGGATGAAGTCAATTTGTTGACGCAAATAAGATCGGCAACTCGCAATTTCATTTTGTTGTGGGTCACGATTATTAGGCGGCCGGCACTTCAGTATATTGGTAATGAACACTTCTTCTCGAGCAAGCCCAATCGCACGCAACATATTCGTCAATAGCTGCCCTGCGCGGCCTACAAAAGGCTCGCCTACTCGGTCTTCATCCGCCCCCGGTGCCTCGCCAATGATGAGCCAATCTGCAGCAGGATGCCCAACACCAAATACGGTTTGCGTACGAGACCGATGCAAATTACATAAAGTGCATGATGCAACGATTTTCTTTAGCCCATCAAAACTCTCAGCATTGTTATTTTTAGAATTGAGCTCTTCTAAGTCCACCACTGCACGCTGCACTTCATTATTAATAGATTCACTGGCCTGATCTACAACTTGATCAGTGTCCGAAAATTTAGGTACCCATGCTTGAATACCCATTTTATGCAAATAATATAAACGCTTGTCTTCGTTCATCACTTTATTTCTATTAGCCGTAGAATAACTCAGAAGATGATGGGTTTTGATTCACCAGTTTTTGCTCCTGCAAACCTGGCGTACAGTACATCCTGTACATAAAGGCACAGCATGGTAATTTCGAAACGCGCAGCTCACCCTAAGTGAAGCAAACAAGGCGTAAATGAGCATTACAGAAAGTGCCACAACGTAGGATTGGATCAAAAGATACATCTAATGAGATGTTCTAAACGTCATGTTGAGGATGCGCGCGTTCTTCTGGTCTAACAAGTTTGTTTAGTGCATGAATATAAGCTTTAGCTGATGCAATTACGATATCCGTATCAGCTCCATGACCGTTGACAATTCTCCCAGCCTTTTGTAAACGCACCGTAACCTCGCCCTGCGCATCTGTGCCCGTAGTAATATTATTTACCGAATAGAGTTGTAATTGCGTTTGACTTTCTACAATTTCCTCTATTGCACAAAACGTGGCATCAACCGGCCCCCCGCCATTTGCGGTTGCGGTCACCTCTTTTCCATTCACCATCAATGTTATTTTCGCACTGGGGGTACTACCCGTTTCAGAATGTGCCATTAATGCAACTAATTTACAGTAACCATTATTTCCTAAGCCTGTGTCTGAAACAAGCGCATGCAAATCTTCGTCAAATATTTCATGCTTACGATCAGCCAAGTCTTTAAAACCTGCAAAAGCATTATTTAATTCATCTTCTGTTTCAAAGGTGATTCCTAACTCATCTAAACGAGTACGAAATGCATTACGGCCAGAGTGCTTGCCTAAAATAATTTTGTTTGCAGCCCAACCCACATCTTCTGCCCGCATAATTTCATAGGTTTCGCGAGCTTTAAGCACGCCGTCTTGATGAATTCCTGACTCATGCGCAAATGCATTTGCTCCAACAATCGCTTTATTGGGCTGCACCGGAAATCCAGTAATAGTAGATACCATCCGAGAAATCGGCACTATCTGTGTCGTATCGAGACTGGTTTCACATGGAAATACATCTTGACGTGTTTGCACCGACATCACCACTTCTTCTAAAGAAGCATTGCCTGCACGTTCGCCCAATCCATTTATGGTACATTCAACTTGTCTTGCGCCATGCAAAACTGCAGAAAGTGAATTGGCAACAGCCAAACCTAAATCATTGTGACAATGGACTGAAAATATAGCTTGATCTGCATTAGGAATGTTTTCAATTAACCTTCCGACTAAGTCACCAAATTGGTGTGGGATGTTATAACCCACGGTATCTGGAATATTAATTGTTTTCGCGCCAGCACGAATCGCCACTTCAATGATTCTGCATAAAAATTCAAATTCAGAACGGCCTGCATCTTCAGGAGAAAACTCTACATTGTCGGTATATTTTCTTGCTCGCTTTACCGCAGCGATCGCTTGTTCCACCACTTGATCTTCCGTCATACGCAACTTGCGCTGCATGTGTATCGGTGAAGTTGCAATAAATGTATGAATTCTTGAAGACGCTGCAGACTTTAATGCTTCACCCGCTCGATCGATATCCTTATCGAGTGCACGCGCTAATCCGCATACGGTACTATCTTTCACTGCTGCCGCTACAGCTTGCACGGATTCAAAATCCCCTATGCTTGCCATTGGGAAACCTGCTTCAATAATATCCACTTTCATGCGTTCTAATGACTTTGCAATGCGAACTTTTTCATCGCGTGTCATCGACGCACCTGGACTTTGCTCACCATCACGCAAAGTGGTATCAAAAATTACCAATTTTTCCTTAGTAGCCACTGCCATGCTCTCCTAACGTAAAATTTAACTGGTTTTCAGCTCAAAAATTTTGTTCTTAAACCAGATCATATCGCTTGAATCTCAATAAGAAAATCCTTGATTGAGAACGTAAAAATAATTTGAAACTGCGTATTAGCCTCGCCAGGTACAGAATTATGCCGCTAGTACGGCAGCAGCGCTAAAAAAGAAAAGGCAAAAACTGAAGTGCATTGAAAGTCTTCAATAGATACAAATTGAATATGTGGGAATTTGTGCTTCATAGGACTGAATATAGCTTGCCACGCACCTATATTCCACAAATTATTTACCAGCAGTTGAAATTAATAGAGATTCGCGCCCAAGATTAAGGCTTGTCCTCACGATGCTGGCTCAAGTCAGCGCGATGAGAATGACGTTTGCGACGCAAACGTAGCAGATATGTAACTGGACCTGACAAGGCATAAACCGCAAAAATGGCAAAAAATAGTTTAGGCGTATCAATAGATGCCAATATAAAACCAATCACTATCGCTAGAATGGCAAAAAATGGCACTCGCTCACCAGGGTTAATATCTTTGAAACTATAGTAGCTGAAATTACTCACCATAAATGCGCCAAGCATAATAGTCGCAATAAGCGCGGGTATCGCAAAATCTGCACGCGACAGTTGCATATCATGACAAACCCAAATAAATCCAACTAATGCCGCCGCCGCGGCAGGACTGGGTAAACCTTGAAAATATCGTTTACTAGTAACCGCTGCTCGAGCATTAAACCTAGCTAGACGTAATGCCGCCGCCGCGGTGTAAAAAAATGCTGCCAACCAACCCAATTTGGACCAAACCCAAGGGAAGTCTGCAAAATGAATCAACGCCCATTCATACATGACTAATGATGGCGCCACACCAAACGAGACCATATCGGAAATGCTGTCGTACTGCGTACCAAATTCGCTTGTCGTTTGAGTCATGCGTGCAACTCGCCCATCAAATCCATCTAGTAACATTGCTACAACAATTGCGATTGCAGCTTGTTCAAATCGATCTGTAGTCGCAGCAATAATGGCATAAAAACCGGCGAACAAGGCCCCAGTTGTGAATAAGTTAGGCAGTAGGTAAATACCCTTACTTGGTTTGCCATTAGCCATAGGATTTATGTACTAGTTTCATATAATTTACTAAGAAGTTGTTATATGGACGAATTCTGCCAACATATCGCTGCCGGCGCGAACCGATTGTCCTACCTTTACTACAATATGAGCAGTTTCCGGCAAATAAATCACCACTTCACAAGCAAATGCCATAAAGCCACAGCGCTGTCCTTGGCCTAGCCTCTCACCTACGCTGATATTGCAACTAGCATGTCGTAACGCAGAATCTAAATTTGCTGCCATTACAACATCATCTTGTTCATCGGTTTGAACCCAAACTGCTAATTGCGAATATAAAGGAGTTGTGGGAGAAGTCACCCATAAATTCTGCACTCTACCTTCACACGGGCTATGCACATTAACCTCACCCAGAATAGATTGTTGCAAACAAATAATTTGAGCATTGCGAGCTAAATAAGGATCATACACATTCTCAACTCGCACAACCTTGCCATCAATAGGACTAACAATCGCTAATGGAATGGCGGGGACAGCACGTTTGAAATCACGAAATAGAAGCAACAGCATTGTAAACAGCAGCCATGCAGGCCACGCAAACGCAACACCATATTTGTAATGAACGGCTGCAATCAACCCCCCAACCACTAATAAAAACAGACGTACTTCTTTAGTAATTGGAATCATTGCGATGGCTCATGATATAAATATATCATGCAAAAACGAATTTAATTTTTAGCTTGATCTACTAATTTATTAGATTTAATCCAAGGCATCATGCTACGCAACTTTGCACCAACTTCTTCGATTGGGTGCTGACGTCCCTTTTCACGTAAAACCTGCATATTTTTTGCGCCGGTTCGATTCTCTTCTATAAACTCTTTAGCGAATTGACCTGACTGAATTTCATCAAGGATACGTTTCATTTCCGACTTAGTATCGGCGTTAATAATTCGCGGCCCGCGAGTAAGGTCGCCATACTCAGCCGTGTTGGAGATGGAATAACGCATATTGGCTATTCCACCCTCATACATTAGATCTACAATAAGTTTAAGCTCATGCAAACATTCAAAATAAGCCATCTCCGGTGCATAACCTGCTTCAACCAATGTTTCAAATCCCGCTTGCACCAATGAGGTAGCACCGCCACATAAAACTGCTTGCTCACCAAATAAATCGGTTTCAGTTTCTTCCTTAAATGTTGTTTCGATAATTCCTGCACGTCCACCACCGTTTGCGGAGGCATAAGACATAGCCGTGTTTTTTGCATTGCCTGAGCTATCTTGATGAATCGCGATTAATGTAGGAACCCCTCCCCCTTGCACATAGGTGGAGCGAACTAAATGCCCTGGGCCTTTAGGTGCAATCATAATTACGTCTAAATCTTCCCTTGGTGTAATACCCTTGAAATGAATATTGAAGCCATGAGCAAATGCAAGTGTTGCTCCATGTTTAATATTTGGCTCAATCGCATCCTTATATAGTTTGCTTTGATGTTCATCTGGCGCCAACACCATAATAATGTCAGATTCTTTTACCGCATCCTCAATTGACTTTGCATTAATACCAGCATTTTTAGCTTTAGCAAAAGATGAAGAGCCTTCGCGCAAACCCACGGTTACCTTAACCCCAGAATCTTGTAAATTATTTGCATGTGCATGGCCTTGAGAGCCATAACCGATGATCGCTACCTGCTTACCTTGAATAACTGATAGATCAGCATCTTTATCATAAAAAATATTCATACACACTCTCCCTTTAACTTCACGCTTAAACTCACATTGATTCTAATTTTAAAACTGTCTTTCCTGCCGTTATACCCAATGCGCCTGATCGAACAAGCTCATGTATCACTTCATTCGGCACGGCTTGTATCGCGCGATCTATTTTTTCATAGGTGCCCGTAATTTCTACAACAATTGTACTATTTGAATGGTCAACTACTATTCCAGCATATTCATTTGTTAAAATATCCAATACAGCTTGTGTTGCATCTGTGTCGCGCAATTTTAACAGTAGTATTTCTCTCTCAACATGCACATCCGCAGTCAGATCAAGCACTTTAACTACATCTACAAGTTTATTGAGCTGATTTTTAATCTGTTCAATAACATCTTCGCTTCCACCTGTAACAACAGTAATTCTCGAGACCGTAGGATCATCAGTGGGAGCTACTGTTAATGATTCAATGTTATAGCCGCGCGCAGAGAATAATCCTGAGACTCTAGATAAAGCGCCCGCTTCATTTTCTAACAATATCGAAATAATGTGCCGCATTTGCAGTATCAAATATCAAAAATTTATTAGATAAATATAGAAAACATTAAACCTGACACTTAATCCAATAGGTATCTAGCGTCAATACAACAACTATATATGGTTTCTCAATAGTGGCACGGAGTGACACTAAACAAATCAAATAATATTTTTATTTTTTCTTGATGCGAAAATAAAACTTTCCGTCTTTTTCGCTAGAGTCTAAAAGCTCGTTGCCGGTTTGCTTAGAAAATGCCTCAAAATCTTTAACCGCACCTGGATCCGTTGCGATGATATGCAACACTTTACCTGATTCCAAACTATTCAATGATTTCTTTGCCCTTAATATTGGTAGTGGGCAATTTAATCCACATGCATCTAGCTCTTGATCAAACTCAACCATTTGTAATTCCTCATAATTCATATCTATAGTAACTTACAGGCGATGGGCCCTAAAAGCATAATTCATATTATAATATCATTATATTATTATATGGGCTAGCAAATATTTTAGCTTGAACCTCTGATGATTTATATGCTTAATTGCAAATTGAACGCCGAAACTTTAAATCCACTTTAAAAATTTGTTAACCGTTATAATGCTGTAAACGATTTGCGTAATTAGCAGTCATATCGTAAATGACAAACAATTCACCTCATTACCGTACTTTTGCAGCGCGATCTAAACGTATATTTTATACGTTCGCATGTCTGATGCTTATCGCTATACCGCAGTTGTCTTTTACAGATAGCAATCTGCCTGACATTGGGGGGCCTGCTAGCGCGGAACTCAGCCTTGCTAAAGAGATTGAGCTTGGTCGAATATTAATCGCAGAAGTGCGTGGGCATTTACCTATCTCAAATGACCCTGAACTCAGTCAATATATTCATTCTTTAGGCACTCGAATTACATCGGGTGGGCTTAATTCAAATTTTCCTTTTACTTTTTTGCTGGTATTTAACCCTAATGTTAATGCGTTTGCCTTACCAGGCGGAATCGTAGTAATCAATAGCGGTCTACTCACGCTTGGCCAACAAGAAAGTGAAGTAGCAAGTGTGCTGGCTCATGAAATTGCACACGTTACTCAACGCCATATCGCACGAAATTTTGCCAATGCAAAATCTTTCAGTGTGATTTCTGCACTTACCTTCTTAGGATCCATACTTGTAGCTGCTTATGGCGGCAGCGACCTTGGACTAGCCGCAATATATACATCCCAAGGAGAACTGCAACAACGACAACTTGCTTACACTAGGAGTTTTGAAAAAGAAGCGGACCGGATAGGAATGCAGCTCCTTGTCAGCGCGAATATAGATCCACAAGGAATGCCACTTTTTTTTGACCGACTCAACAAGCATACTCAGCTAAACCGAGGACAAATACCTGAGTTCTTAAGTTCACACCCGCTAACCTTAAATCGTGTGAGTGAATCAAAAGCAAGAGCGAACCAGTATCAAGGATCATTCACCTCAAATACTATCCATTTTAATTATACAAGAGCACGTACCATTGCGATTTCTACCAACCCAAGTCAAATCATTGATCATTTCAGGAAGGCTAGCAAATCATCTGGGGCGCTGAATGATACCGACAATTACACTTATGCACTCGCATTAAACCGGACAGGTAAAAGTCAACAAGCCATCAAACAATTAGAAAAAATACAAATCACCGCAGACAATGAAGTAACCATTAAACTTGCGATGGCTCAAGTAAATATTGCAGCAGGGCAAGCATACAAAGCAAAGAAATCTTTAGAAGCCTTAGATCAGGTATACCCTAACAATTTGCCTATTGTTTATTATTTAGCAGCAAGCTTAATTGAAGAAAATCAAGCACGTAATGCGTTACAAAAACTTGATCAACTAAGTAGCGCTAACCAACAAAACCCAGCCATTGATCAACTCATTGCTAAAGCAGCAAGCAAAGCGAATATGCCCTGGCGCAGTCACGAATCCCTGAGTGATTTTTATGCAGCACATGGACAATATGGATCTGCAATGGAACAAATTCAATTGTCGTTAAGGTCGCCTGGGATAGACTCAAATGCAAAAGCTCGTATCGAGGCTAAAAAAAGTCAGTTGCGGGAATTTCGACAAAAACGTGAAAATTTCAAATATTGACGGGCTTATTTTACACCTTAAATAAAACTAAAAATAGGATTTTAAGGTACTGAGACTTGTTAGAAATTCGCGATGTTGCTGCCGCAATTGACCACAAAGCATATACATTTGCTGAGTCACATTATCCACTTCCTCTATCTCTACTGAAAATGCTCCGGTTGTTTTTATCTTGCGGCGTAAATATTGAAATTTTTTTAGAACATGATTGTTATAAAGAATGCCATCTATTAAAGATTTTGTTTCGGTAAAAATACTACGAATTGCTACGCGCTCATCCTCATTAGGTAGTTTGTTAATTTGCGATGCATTACTCTGAAATTTCTTAAATACATCTAGCGACGAACGGTTTAAGACATACTTTTCAACAACAGATGCAGATATAAAATTGTTTTAAATATAGACACTTATGCAAATTAGGGTAAATCTGAAATGCAATAATCTATGTTGAATCATTTATTACCAATGTAGGCTATGAGTTATCACTGATAATTAAATACCTCATTGGATGCATAGAAGAATGAGCAAAGCCATGATGCCTATAAAACTTTTGAGCTTTTATATTTGTATCGTCCGTCAGTAACGTAATTCGTTTGCATTCTTTCCTATTCGCATAGTCCATTGCTGCTCGAAGTAATCGCGAACCATAACCTTTACCTCTTTCGGAAGGTATTACGACCATATCCTCTAGTAAGGCAACCATGCCACCCAACGCTGTACTAATTGTAAATAAGAGAGTTACCATGCCGACTGCTTTATCTTTTTCCCTAAGAATCAGAACAGCACCCAGTTCATTGTTTTCTAAAATTTTTTGCAGCCCACAGCTTTGTAAGCTTATATCTGGCTTAAACTCAACCTCATGCTCAAATAAATAACCTAATAAATCACACAATTCTGGGATGTCTTCAATTTCAGCTTCAAATACTTCCATAGCAGACCCAGATTATTTTATATCGAAGTTTAAGAACTCAAGCACCAAGTTTTGTGTAATAAGTAAGTACTTCTGACCGTACACCTGATGATTCGACTTTAATCAGTCCAGCACCTTTAATTTCTGTCCCAGGGATTGTCCACCAACACCATGCAGTAAGAGCTCCATTGTTCTCTGCCGTTACGACTTCGGAAAGTTCCATAAACGGTTCAGGAAGATTGCCATCACAAAGTGTTATAGCTGTTTTTTTCAATTCCTCAAGATATTTAGAAAAATTGGATTTTGAAATTACACCTGCATTGGGATCATCAAACGTGTAGTCATCTGTCACTGACTGGAGAATCAGATTTGCATCGCCATTTGTCCAACCTTCCGCGTAAAAACCAAGATGATCAGTAGCACTCATGTTAAATCTCCTTAAAAGTAAGTTCGAAACTATTTAAAAAGTTCGGCTAATGATTCAAAACCAGCTAAATATATATTATTTATTATTTGTTTGGCCTCATCGTTGCTAGCATCTGCAGCTTTAAATGAGGACTGCCAAATCACGATTGCCATGCCATCCTCTGCACTTTTCACAGTAACAGAAGCATGATAGTTATCTACTGGCAATGGTGATTCTAATATCTGGTAGCGAAATGTCATTGCATGCTCGTCGTAAAACTCAAGCCTCTCCACCACTTCCATGTTATCTGCCAATGTAAGCACTCTGATGTCACCTATTTCTGTACCTGTGCCTAGTAACGTGCTTGAAACAATAGCAGGATGCCATCTATCTAGCGCTTTAAACCCACCAACCAATGCCCAAACTGCTTTCGCTGGAGCATTAATATGTGTTGTTTCTTTAACGATTAATTCCTCTGCATAAACAGTAATAGGCTGCATTACACCAGCGATTCCTGTTATTAAAAACATTACTAAATATAAAACATTTAATTTTTTATACACAATATTTGTTTTCATTGTTACCTCCATATTCCTCATATATATAGCCATTTATATGCATTAACGAATCCAATCACTCACACGATAAAAAATGTCCTTTTCACACAAGATTCAAACATACCTGCGAAATAGAAACCTATGCCCATACACCAATACAAGTCCCCAAAGGAGGCTATTTATAATAAAAGAAGCATGCTGGGCAATTACTCCGGATCCGTTGAATGAGGAATGCTCAAATATAGTAACTACAGGAAAAAATAATATTTCTACCACTATATAATTAATTATTTCTAGAAAAGATAACTCTCTTCCATAATCAAATACGGTAAAACATGGCTAAACGATCTTATCGACAGCCAAATGCTACTAAAGTAATGCACCACAGATAAGATGAGTACTAAAACTATTGTTTTCATATTCTTAAAATTATCATGTATTACGATATACTTTTTTTGTATAATAATTAAAGCGGATATACATCAAAGGCTATTCCAATCCTTTCATCTGGGCCCGCAAAAGGAATTGTCCCATGAAAAAAATATGATGGAAATAATAGCGCGGCGCCCTCTTCAGGTTTTCTTACTGTGATACCGGGACAAAAGTTCTTCGGCAATTGATAATCTGGCCTTCCAAACTCAAGCCATCCAGCATGACCGTCAGAAGCATTATTTACTACCGGTGGAACTCGCACATAATAAACACCACTAAGCCATGAAGATTCATGGATATGTGGTGGATGCCGTCCTTCAGCTTTCAATATTGATGCGACTAAAGTTAAACGATAATTCTTTGGGACACGACCAAAAAATGGGTGTTTAAGGTTAATCTTAAGGCTATTTCGATGTTCATCGATGGCTGAACGTAGCACCTTCTCAAATGCGGCGATAGACTTAGTCGGTTGTAGCAATATATCTTTCGTTACAGCACCGCCACGCGTTACACGCTCTAATGGCTCCCAAGTAAGTGTCGGATGATTGCGAATGTCTTGCTCGAGTTTCGAATTAAAATACTCAAGCGTGTCAAATCCACTTGGGGTTTCGAAATAAATCTTGCGTATCATCTCATCAAAATTATAGAGATCTCGCCATTCCAACTGGCGGCCAAGTTGGGAAAGCGCGATAGCCTTATATGCATTAGCGTTTTGACAATAAGGATCGATTGCTAAACAACAATCCGCTGCTTCAAGCGCACATGCGGGATCATTTTGCACTAACAAAGTAGCTGCTAGATTATAGGCAGCTTCACAGTGTTGTGGATTTTGCTGTAATGCAGTTTGATATGCAGTGCAGGCATCTGATAACTCACTCATTCCTCTAAGCGAACTACCAAGATTTGCGTAGGCATTAGAATAATCAGGTTTCAAAGTAATCGCTTGATTGAAACATTGACGTGCTGCTTTGTAATCGCGTTGTTCCAACAGCACAATACCTTGACTATTATGCGCTTCTGCATAATTGGGAGCCGCTTGCGTAGTTCGGCGCAGCAACTCAAGTGCTTCACTATATGAACCTAATTGATATTTTGCGATACCGCCAAAATGAAGCGCAGTTGGATCATATGGATTAGACGCTATAAGTTTCCCAAATAATCGGTCGGCCTTGCTAAAATTACCATTTTGAAGTTCCCGAATTGCATTTGCTATTTGCTCTTCGCGCTCAAGTGGTTGTGCCACTTTTTGCTTGCGGTTAATTTTCTCAAGGCGTCGTCGCTCAGTACGGTTCATTGCATCCAAATGCCTCGTGTTAAATTTACTCGGCAATCAGGCTTCAATTGCATTGAATAAAACAATTCAATTTGAATACTTACGCGCGATTTTCTATCCATATTGTAGATTTTCGATATGCGTTCAAGTGTATGCAAAATAGCAGCATATACAATATCAAATACATAAATAGCTTCGAAAACGAATGGTTTCCCGTACCTATTAAAATCTGCCTCTGGCAATACTAACGTCTTGTAATAATATAACTGTGGCTGCACTTAAACTCAAAAGCACGGCTGTGACCGAAAAGAATATTTTCAATAAACCCGTGCCGCCTAATTTATAATAATAGAATTCTGACAAAGACCTGAGCATTGCTATATATTCAAGAAGCAACCACTTTTAAACTATTTCGCTAGTATTCACTACATTTGCATAAGCAAATGCGAGTGCCGACATAGAGACATTGTGCACGTCCATTGCAGACACTGTTTTGCCACGGAATTCGATATCACGTGTCGCGCATGCGTCCTGTACAACGACGCATTTAAATCCGTAATCTGCGGCTGCACGCGTGGTAGCCTCGACACACATATGACTCATGGCACCACATATCACCAGATCTGTAACTTCTTTTTGATTCAACTGACTTAGTAAATCGGTTTTACGAAAACTATTTGGATAGTTTTTATGGATTACTGTTTCGCCTGGCAAAGGATCCACACTGCCATGTATCTCAATGCCTTCTGTGTTAGGCGCAAAAAATCCTGCGATACTATTTAAAAATGTATGCTGAATATGAAACGTTGCTAGTCCTTGATAACGGAATTGGTCTAATAATATCCTCGCGTTTGCGCTTGCAAAATCGATACTAACTAACTCCATCTTTCCACCAGGAAAATAGTCATTTTGTATATCAACAAGAAGTAATGCCGGTTTCATAATAGACTCATGAATATTAAAATTTTAATACTTAACTTGTTACCACTTACCAAATGATCGTTTCCCCTGTACTGCAACCCCCCTCTATGTATTAACTCGATTTTCAATGATATCTTTTACTACTGAAGGATCTGCTAAGGTTGAAGTATCACCTAAGTTCTCAAGTTCGTTTTCTGCCACCTTTCTTAGAATGCGACGCATAATTTTACCGGATCGTGTCTTTGGTAAGCCAGGTGCCCATTGGATAATATCTGGTTTTGCAAAAGCCCCAATTTCTTTGCGCACCAACTGCACTAGCTCTTCTTTCAATTCCTCACTCGTTTCTTTTCCTGCCATTAGAGTCACATATGCATAGATACCTTGTCCTTTGATTTCATGTGGATACCCTACAACGGCAGCTTCCGCAACAGCTGAATGCAAAACTAATGCGCTCTCTATCTCAGCAGTTCCTAAACGATGACCAGATATATTTAATACATCATCTACACGACCAGTGATCCAATAATAACCATCTGCATCTCTTTTACAGCCATCACCACTAAAATACATACCTGGATATTGAGAAAAATACGTATCAATAAAACGTTGGTGGTCGCCATATAAAGTACGCATTTGTCCTGGCCATGGGTATTTTATTACTAAATTACCTTGGCATTCACCCTCAAGTTCTTTGCCATGTTCATCAACGATTGCAGGCTGAATACCAAAGAATGGCATACTTGCAGAGCCTGGTTTTAGATCAGTTGCACCAGGCAAAGGCGTAATAAGATGACCTCCAGTTTCAGTTTGCCACCAGGTATCAACAATTGGACAGCGACTATTACCTACGATCTGGTAATACCATTCCCATGCTTCGGGATTTATAGGCTCACCTACCGTACCTAACAGACGTAAACTTTTACGACTAGTTTTTTTAACAGGTCCATCCCCTAAACTCATTAATGCTCTTAAAGCTGTTGGCGCGGTATAAAAAATTGCGACATTATGTTTGTCACACACTTGCCAAAAACGACTACCATCGGGGTAATTAGGCACACCTTCAAACATCATAGTAATCGCACCATTACATAATGGCCCATAAACAATATAAGTATGACCGGTAACCCAACCTATATCAGCCGTACACCAAAACACTTCACCATCTTGGTAATCAAACACGTATTTATGTGTGATCGCTGCATATAAAAGATATCCACCAGTTGTATGCAATACGCCTTTAGGTTTCCCAGTTGATCCTGAGGTATACAAGATAAACAGCGGATCTTCTGCATCCATATGTTCTGGTGGACATTCGGTACTCGCAGATTGCATCAACTCGTGATACCAACAATCTCGCGATGCATTCCAATCAATATCCCCACCAGTCCGTTTCACTACCACTACCGTGCTTACATTGGGGCATGCCTCAATTGCACTTTCAGTATTAGCTTTCAAGGGCACTTTCTTACCACCTCGAACACCCTCATCAGCTGTGATGACAGTTCGGCAATCTGAATCAAGGATGCGATCACGCAGTGAATCTGGAGAAAACCCACCAAATACGACGGAATGTATGGCACCAATACGCGTACACGCAAGCATGGCAACTGCAGCTTCGGGAATCATCGGCATGTAAATACACACACGATCACCTTTTTTTACCCCACGTGCTTTTAAAGCGTTTGAAAATTTACAGACTTGCTCATGTAATTCTTTATAGGTGATATGTATATCGTTGTTTGGATCATCGCCTTCCCAAATAATAGCAGTCTGATCCCCACGACTATCTAAGTGACGATCAATGCAATTATAAGATACGTTTAAACTTGCTCCTTCAAACCAGCGAATATGACCTTTTTGATAATCCCAGTCTAAAACGTTATCCCATTTTTTAAACCAAGTAACAAATTCATCTGCCTGAGAAGCCCAAAAACCAGAGGGATCTTCGATCGATTGTTGATACATCGATTCATACTTAGCTTTATCTATATGTGCGGCAGATGCCACCGAGCTGGATACTGGATAGATTTTATCGTTGGACATATTGTAAACCCTCCACGTTTTATTATTTTATTCCACTTACCTTCACATATTACGCTGTTAAGCGAAGATAAAGCATGGGCAAGCGTTCAGGCAAACGATCTAAATTATCAATAACGGCTACATTCTTTCTTCCAAAAATTCTGCTTAGATAATTTTCACCCCCTGCATCCAAACCTACACAAAATGTATCTATTCCAAGACGTGAAACTGAACGGACCACTTTGCGAGTATCTTCCACTAAATATTTTTTATCCTTAACATCAATATCAGAAGGTTCACCGTCAGAAATGACGAGTAACAACCTTCGATGGGTACGCTGAGCCATCAAATCACTTAGTGCATGACGCATTGCAGCGCCGATGCGTGTGGATAACTTCCCACGCAACCCCGCAAGATATGCACGAGCCGTTGCATTATAGGGAGCATCGAAATTCTTTATGCGATAGTAATGGACATCCTCTTTGCCATCAGAACAGAATGCAGCGACTGCAAACGGGTCATCTAATTCCGACATAGCATATGCCAGCAAAGTAGTCGCTTGAATCTCAAGTTCCAACACCGACGTGCCTGCTTTTTGCACACGATCGTTCGTGGAGTGCGATATATCTAACAATACCAACACCGAGAGATCTCGATGTTTTCGTTCGGTAGTGCTATAAATTCTTGGGTCAGGCGTTTGACCCATTTTTCGACTAATAACAGCATCGATACAGGCATCTAAATCTAACGATTCACCCAAACTTTGGTGGTGCAATCGCTCAGGCAAACTCACTTTGGCAGATCGAATCAAGTTTGTAATACGATTAACAAGATCGGTGTGTTTTTCTAGTATTCGATCAATCTTGTGAGCATCGCCAAAATCGGGATTATATTCCACCACACATGACCAATTGGGGCGTTCGGTGTTCGTTAGGTAATCATATTCCGGATAACGAACTGCTACATTGGATTCTCGATGTTCGGGATTTGTGCTTTCTCTAGCGTGATATTGTTGCTCGCTCTGATCATCTTCTTCTTGTCGATCTTGGTCTGGAGGGGATTTATCCTCATTTTCCTCGCGCTCCATACGCATCGCTTCAATAAAGATGCCTTCGTTGTCTTGTTCTTGTCCTTGATAATCGCCAAAATCCCAAAGACCCATATTGTCATCTCGATAAGCTGGTTCCACAACATAAGTTTTAGAATTAAATTGTGCGCGTAACTGCCCTAAGTCATTACCTAGAAGCACGCCAATTCTTCGACACATAGCGGAATCGGTTAAATCATTTTCCAGATCAAAAAACATATCCCGACCTTTTTGCACCCAGCCATTGCCGTCTTTATAGTTCTCATCTATGAGTGCTCGTGAAAATCGAGCCAGTAAATGTGGAACCAATAGCGGCCCACTCGACTTTGCAACATGAAATGGTAACCAAAGTTTACGCAAACCAGGAAAAGCTTGCATCGCCAAATATTCCACTCGAGCATCTTCAATCAGCGAGACCAATGCAACTTGAATTGGTTTGAGTTCACCTAAAGGAAAAATCTTTGTTGAATACGCCAAGTGCGCGCCTACATGCGCGAGACCTGCACGAAAAATGTTTTCTGCCCGCTCACCGTGAAAGCCTGGAAATACCTCTGGCACTTGCACGACTCCGTTACTGATCGAGATGCGCCGTAATGCAAGCGGTGATGTAGAAGCAGGAAGATCACGAATTGGTGGTCGCAAATTCCATAATGAAATTAGATATAACTTTAAGCGCCGATCGAGATCAGTAAATACAACATCACCAGCTTCATAACGAAACCATTTTTCAGATTCGGGGTCGGTAAATGAAAAATATTGTATGCGACGTAAAATATCGTCGCCGGTCGAACGCAACCCAGCATACACCCAAGATTTAAACTGCTGGGGGTTTAATGTAGTCATTATTTTTTGGGTGCGCTCTAATACCGCAAGCACAGACTCTGGCGCGGACAAAATTAATTCTTCAATAGTGTTTAACCAAGAAGTAAAAGCCAACACAGATTGTACCTCTTGTGCTGCAACTACTGCAGCTTTAGGCAATAATTCCGCAGCGGTTCGATTCACTTTAATAGCAGCAAGTGACACAGCTGCAGCTAAATTAATCGCTGCTTCTGGATTTAAAGCATTGACCAGCTTGGGTGAATGGCGAGCATATGAGATTGGTATTAAGGAACCATATCCTGCATGTACAAGTTTATTA
>JAPUHH010000201.1 GCA_027297825.1 Gammaproteobacteria bacterium | reverse complement strand
GTAGAATTTTGCTTCTGTGATATTAAGACCTGAGCTAAGAGTAACTTCTCTATTACTAATGTCCCGACTTTTAACAAAATCACATATTTTTATAAGAAAAGCTAACTACGGTCGATGTAGTGTCTATTGCTTCTTACCCTATGACAAATTCAACTATCCGGCATGAGGGGTTGTTACCTGGGCAGGCTGAATACGCGCTTAAATCCCTACGAGCGGGGTCTCGCCCCAACTATGCAGGAAATTTTAGGCCGCTCAAGCCATTTGACGGCATGTGCCACAAGATTTTTGTTTTTTTCCTAAAGGGTGCCCGTGCGTTTTGTGCGATCCTCACCTCCTGCCATAAGGCTTTCCTTTGAATCAACAAAAGTGTATCAGTCAAGCATGAACCCCAATATATTTATACAGTCAATTTTTTACCAAAAAAGTCACATATTTTCTTCAAAAAGGCTATTTTTTGCTGTCAATGTAGTGTTTGTTGATTTTTTATCCATGCCCGGCAGCGTCGGATGAACCTATTAGATCTTGATAAATTCATAATTAGTGTTATATTGCGAAAAAGCTATAACAAATGCCAGACATCATCATCTTACGCCGATTTGCTCCAAGCCGCTCAAAGATGTCTCTTTAATTCAAAGTGAGGTTTTTATTTTCATGTTTTTGGGGAACCCATGGGAAGTAGAGATAAAAGCCAACGCCTAACGAAACTAATCCGCCGCGCCAGGGAAGGTAATAAGGATGCCTTGATAGAGTTGTGCCAGGACGTGCAACAGATCGTACAAACATATTTTGCCAGCCGTTACTCAAAAGTAATGATCATTGAAGAACTATCACAGGAAACCCATCTCAGATTTCTGCAGAGCTTTCCAAATCTTAGAGATCCACAAAAATTCGCATACTTCGTCGCCAAGATTGCTTTACATGTTCATCAAGAGTACTTAATAAAGAAATATAGCAATCATGAACACCCTGCAGAGTATATTGATATAATCGCTACCAACTCGCAAACTTCAACACAACCAGAACAACATATTATAAACAAAATTGATTTAGAAAATGCTTTACGGCAACTGCCAGACCAAACCAAACAAATTCTAGTGATGAAATACGAGGGCATGAGTAACAAAGAAGTAGCAGGTCGATTCGACTTAAGTTTGTCCGCAGTAAAAATGATAGTGAACCGGGGTAGAAAAAAGATGAAAACTTATTATGACGAGAAATAGTTAACTACTTTAAAAGCTGAAGCATGGATAAAAAACTATTGACTATATATGCCGTCTTCTTAGAGGATCCCGATAACCCGGATTACGATGGCACCCGATTGACCGAAGAAGAAATAAACGAGATAGAACAGCATCTCAATAATAGTGATGATACCAGACGAGAACTGCAGGTAGTACGCGCTGAATTGCGCACCTTGATCAACACTTTTGAAAAAGAGGGCTTTGCCGGCATTTCAACCCATCCGGTACTCCAGAAGAGTCAAATCAAAAGTAGATCATTAACATATTTACAAGGACCAGGCGCCAGAAAAGCCATATTTGCAATTGCAGCCGCCGTAGTATTCACATTCACATCTTTGTTTTACTTAACGGATAGAACCCAGCCAAATATAACTTTGTACGATAACTATTTCGATATTTATCCTAACCTAATCCCCTTGTCGCGCGGAGACGAATCAAATCTTCAACTGCAACATGCAATGGTTGAATATGAACAAGGAAGTTACAGCAAAACGCTCGAGATGCTGTATGTCATTTTGGCTGCAGAGCCGAATAACATTCCAGCGCATTTTTATTCAGGTATCGTCAATTTGGTTAAAGGCCACCCGGAACCGGCCATCGTTCATTTCCAAAAGACAATTGCAGGAGAAAACAGAAGATTTCTCAGGCCAGCACAGTGGTATCTGGGCTTGGCCTACATGAAAAACGGAGCTATACCCAGTGCCAAACATAGTTTTGAGTTAATTGTTTCTAAAAATGTAGAGTATAAGCAACAAAGCCAAGAAATATTAAATTCGCTTGACCAATTCTCATCTGTAGAGTCTCCCTAATCATTTTCACTTGAAATTATGGTATAATAGTCTTTTTTTTGATCGGAGTAAGAGAATTCATGAATATCAAAATGTATTCAAACATCCTTTTTATTGTATTATTATTACAAAGTACTGTAATAGCTATTTATGATATTGCTGCACAAAGCATTTCTCAGGAAACTGATTCGACATTGGCAAATCTCAGGGGTTCTCTTGTTCAATTAAATTGGGCAGAGCACGAAGTCGAAGAAATAACCAAGATCATGCATGGCACATCTTACATTAGGCAGCAAGCGACAGAGCAACGATTCAAGCAGGAGGCCGGTAAAGCCAAGATTATCCATTTGGCCACTCACGCCAACACTGACGATGAGAATCCAATGTATTCCAACTTTGTGTTCGTACCTGACACCAGCGCCGGCGAAGATGGCTTTCTAAATACTTACGAGTTATACAATATGCAATTGAATGCGGATTTAGTGGTGCTGAGTGGCTGCAATACCGGTTATGGTAAGCTATACCGCGGAGAAGGCGTAATGAGTTTAGCTCGCGGCTTTATGTACGCAGGATGTCCCAGAATCGTCATGAGCCTCTGGTCTGTTGATGATCAATCGAGCGCAAAAATAATGAACATATTTTATAAAAACCTCGCAGACGGTCTCACAATAAATGATGCACTCAGACAGGCAAAGTTGACTTATCTCAGAACGACTGACAAAATAAAATCTAATCCTTTTTATTGGGCAGGATTTGTTTCAATTGGAGAGACCGCACCACTTATTCTAAATAGTGGTTTGAACA
>JAPUHH010000200.1 GCA_027297825.1 Gammaproteobacteria bacterium | reverse complement strand
TTGAATTCACCACCATGGGCCTCGCCCATGACTTTGGTCAACGCCGCCGTTAAGGTGGTCTTGCCATGATCTACGTGACCAATCGTGCCCACATTTACATGTGGCTTATTACGCTCAAACTTCTCTTTCGACATCTTCTTCCCCCTGCTGGACTGATAACTTACCGCTACATATTATTGCTATAGCCGGACTTGCAAAACTTGGAGCCCATAAGCGGATTTGAACCGCTGACCTCTTCCTTACCAAGGAAGTGCTCTACCGACTGAGCTATATGGGCAGATTAAATATGGGCGCAATTGTAAACCTTGAATATTCTGGGTGCATCACTATTTACTATCTCTATGGTGCTAGGTAGTAGATTTTTAACCGGTAGTTTTATTTTAGATTTGTAAGTGCGAAGCTCGCTCTGTCTGAACTTTGCACGCGCGAGACCACCAGCACTATGAAATCACTATTTTTCTGCGAGGTGTGTCTGCAAGACCTATACATAGCAACCAAATCATCCTATTTTGCGAAATCTTGGAGCGGGTGATCGGGATCGAACCGACATCATCAGCTTGGAAGGCTGGGGTTCTACCATTGAACTACACCCGCATATATAAAAAAATATCGCCTATTTCGCTAGTTGAGATTTTACTCATTCAACTTACACATTGCACTTAGTGTATGGAATAGCAGCCTTTTACACTAATCACCCAAAAGCGCATCGCTAAATTAGGTGGGGCCTCTTGCACCAAGTACCTGCATGTACTTAGAATTGGCCTCGCGAGGCCGAAGCCTCATGTGTAAAATATTTATAGTGCAATGACACCCCTTCGGGCCAGCAAACACCGTTTGCTGTTCAAAATCGTTCCAAACGACTTTGTCGAACCTGAGGTTCTCATCCTTCTCTCACATTTATTAGCAAAACTCTAGGCAACCAGGATAACTTAACACTTTACACATAAATTTTGTGGTGGAGGGGGAAGGATTCGAACCTCCGAAGGCTGAGCCGGCAGATTTACAGTCTGCTCCCGTTGACCGCTTGGGTACCCCTCCATTAAAAATATTGTGCTGGAGTCAACTGCACAGTGTCAATATTACAATTTAGAACATCAATCTTGATAAACGATACTGTTTAGGTGAATACGACGTATTGTTTGAGCGGATCAATGCTATTAGCTTTATATCACAAAATATAAACATCCATCTGCTAAAGTCCACCTCATATAAAGTAATCTACTACACAAGCGTATTGATCATCACTTACATTATTACCTAACCTCCAACTTATATACAAATTATGAATGTAACAATTTACGGCTCTGGTTATGTTGGTTTAGTTACTGCAGCATGTCTTGCACAAGTTGGAAATAATGTACTTTGCGTTGATATCGATGCAGAAAGAATTAAAAAACTCAAACAATGCATCGTCCCGATTCATGAGCCTGGCTTACAAGAACTCATTCAAACCAACGTAGAAGCTGCGCGTATAGAGTTTACACTTGATGTTCAGGAAGGCGTTAAGCATGGATTATTCCAATTTATATCTGTTGGCACACCACCTGATGAGGACGGTTCGGCCGACTTACAACACGTCCTAACCGTGGCCAACACAATTGGCCAACACATGGATGAATACAAAATCATTGTAAATAAATCTACCGTGCCCGTTGGCACTGCTAAAAAAGTAGCACAGGCCGTAGAAGAGCAACTTAAAGCAAGAAGCACTACAGCAGAATTTGATGTGGTAGCTAATCCTGAATTCTTAAAAGAAGGCGCTGCAATTGAAGATTTCATGAAACCAGATCGCATTATTGTTGGCGTTGAAAATCCGCGAACCGCAGAACTGATGCGCGCACTCTACGCTCCTTTCAATCGCAGCCATGATCGAGTACAGATGATGGATCCGGCTTCCGCTGAACTCACCAAATATGCCGCGAATGCAATATTAGCAACCAAAATTAGCTTTATGAATGAACTCGCCAATATAGCCGAACGCTTAGGCGCAGATATCGAGCAGGTTCGCCTGGGAATTGGTTCTGATCCACGCATTGGCTATCAGTTCATTTACCCAGGCTGCGGCTATGGCGGTTCTTGCTTTCCTAAAGATGTGAAAGCACTACGCCACATTGCCAAGGAAGTTAATTACACACCTACACTGATTGCAGCTGTAAATGAAGTTAACCAAAATCAAAAACAAGTCCTATTCGAGAAAATCAGCAACTTTTTCAATGGCGATTTAAACGACAAAGTTATTGCGCTATGGGGGCTCGCCTTTAAACCCAAAACAGATGATATGCGCGAAGCTTCAAGCCGAGACCTGATGGAAGCCCTATGGGAAGCCGGTGCTTTTGTACAAGCCTATGACCCGGCTGCTATGGATGAGTGCCGTCGCATATACGGCGATCATGCACAATTAAAGTTGTGTTCAAACACAAACCAGACATTAGACTCTGCAGATGCCCTAGCCATTGTTACAGAATGGAATGAATTCAGGAGCCCCGACCTCACCAGCATTAAAAATAAGCTTAAACATGCTGTTATTTTTGACGGCCGCAACCTCTATGAACCAAAATTAATGGAACAGCTTGGATTTAAATATTTCGCAATTGGACGAGGCGACTCGCTAGCAAGTTAGTTTTGTGTAAAACTAACTTTCAAGCCCCTCCTCTTAACAATAAATATATGTAAAAACTATCCTGATGGCTTGCAATGTCACTTTCCCAACTAAGCATTATTAACATCGCAAACTATTGTTCTCGCAGCACTTGTCGCAAATAGACTGCAAGCGGCTGCTCAACAAAACCAATTCCCAAAGACTGCTTTTGCTCACCAGTCATTGTGTTCAAGGCAGAATCGAGATCTTCAGCGATTGCCGCATGCTGCTTAACGATACTAATTGGCGCAACATATACTTTAATTCCAAATACAATATTTCCAGTTTCTTTTAGTTTTATAAAAGATTGTCGCTCACTGCGTAGATACAGACACTTTTCAATATTTTCACTATTGACACTGATCATATCTTTGTACATATCAAAACTATTTTTGAATACACAATGATCAGGCCTAGTAAACAGAAACCAGTTTGACCTTTGATAACAATCCTCAACTTTAAGGTTTTGTAAAAAGTGTCGGATCATATGGCCGATTTTCTCTTCAAGATTAGCAATCGGCTGATGAATACTAGCAAGCGGCTTTCCCATTTTCTCGGCTAGGCTCCACCATGTTGGCGCACATACAGAAGCTGCAACAAGCTTATAATCATCACCGTCGGATTCTAGTATGCAAAAGTCATCCGCTACCAAATAACTAATCAGCTCAATCGGGCATTTATCATAATCACCAACCGAGTACGTCCTATTTTCCTGCAGACTAATGACCCTTTGACCTTGAATTTCAAATAACTTCGATCTGTATTTGTGCAAATAATCTAATAATAATTGTAATAGCTCTTGCTGTGCAGGGATGCTACTAGGTGTGGAATCTAATACGCGCTTACCCAAATTTCGAATGAGGTTTTTTTTCCCACACACTCTATCTACAAAATCATCCTCATATTGAATCCAATTTTCGAAATCAATTGGTCTCAAACCAAGACGGAGCCGTCCACGTTCACCATTAAAAGGGTAATATTTAGCGACAGACATCGTGGTGAATTAAAGTATTAATTTTAAAAACTATTGCGTTTTTACCGCTGCTGACTCACTTTCAACCTGGCGGTCAAAAGAAAAATATAAAGCATATGCTTCGTTTGCAATATGTAAATTTAACCTGCCATCCATCAAAAATGAGACGCCATCATACTCACCACTAACTGAACTGCACGCAGTAATTTCTAATTTAACTTGGTAAGCATTGTAGGCAGGGTTAATAAGATCCAAATAACCAAGATACTCACAACCGTCTGTATCATGCCCGCTAATTGTGCCTTGCGCTTGCACTATAAGCTCCGTAGTCAATCCTTCCTTATCTGTATATGACCAATTCCCTTTAGTCTTGATTAAGGATGATGGCAAATCATAGGTTTCGTTATAAACAAGATTTATTGCACCAGTGTCGCCACCTTTTGATGTCACAAACTGCGCAGCGATTTCATTCTCTTTTGTAAGCTCCCCAATTATGGTCGCACTGTCGAATGGACCACCATCTAACTCAAATAATAAATATTTAGAACTAAAATTCTCAGCCTCTAAATTCACTGTGCCAACAAACATAGATTTTGCATGTTGACTATACGCATAGGCCTTACCATTTAAATGCAACACCGTGAAATCGTAGGGACCCCTGCCGCCTATATCAAACTCACCACTCCATAAACCATCAAGGGGTGCGCGTACTGGTGGAGATGGAACTGCGGACTGTGAGTGGTAGTCACTATTTGTATCGCCACATCCGCATAGTGTTACAAAACACACCAACAAATAGAGTGTAGATATTACTTTAGATGTCATTGGATTGGTCTGAAATATCCTCTCATGCTATAAGCTGGAGCTGGCGAGAGGAGTTGAACCCCCGACCTGCTGATTACAAACCCCAAAGAATACTCTTTCAAACTCACTTAGATAACGCGAAACGTTATGGAACAACATTTTACTCTTAGTAGTAATGTGTAGTCTAGAGTTAAATAAGGTTTAAAAGAGTATGAATGTGACTGGTGAGGTAACTCAAATGGCACCTCAAAATTTCATTAGACTGTCTGATGCAGTGTCAGTTGGTCTCTTATTAATGTTTATATCTGTTCACGAATTGAGTTAAATATTTCCTAGCTTTTCAATTAGCCAAGTTTATTAGCATCATTATGCTAAACAGCTTCAAAAGTTTCGAAGTTAAAGTTAACAAAAGTAAAACCAGATTCTGATCGATCCAAAGTGAATTTTGAATCTTTGTTAACGAGCGGTGATGCTCTAACGATCTTCTCTAGCTCATCGTCTTTAATGTCAGCAACATCTTCGCTTGCGAATATGATACTTTCAGCGATTATTCCATCCCAAAACCACTTTTGGTGTAACACATGATATTTATCAAACGGGATTTCCAGCTCGTATAATATTTTTGTGTCTTCCTCAACGGGGACTTTTTCAAATTTATTACTCATTAGCATCTCTCATATGTTTAACTCATATCTAAAATCTTCTATTAATACTAATTCAGGACGAAAGTTATCTACTCCTTCATACTTCAATCTAGATAATCCACTT
>JAPUHH010000020.1 GCA_027297825.1 Gammaproteobacteria bacterium | reverse complement strand
CACTCCATGATGCTTGCATAAATACCCTGTCATCATAAGTTACAAACAATGGGTAGCCCTTACCCGTCTGGTACCGGGTGTGTACACTTAATTTTTTTTGCTCATCAAATTCTTTACCAAAGGGCTGCGGCAACGAAACTAATGCACCAAACAAGCTACTATCTATATTTATACCTAATGATTTTTCTCCAGCGTGTTTTCCGAATCGTGGCAAGCTAACAGTAGCCGTCACAGACGTAACGCCCTTGATATATTGATTCAACTCCTCATAACTAGATGCTAGGTATGCACTTAAATCAATATCACCCGTTACAAATAACTCCGTTCGCCCATTCTCCGAACTGTACACATTTGCATTAAAAGGCAGTCCAAATAGTTTAGCGCTCAAACCAGTACCTGCCGCTCCTTGTCGATTAAAATTTAATTTGCCATTAAGATTCGTAAATGGCAAAGATACCGATGTTATTGTTAAATTTGTGTTATCGAACTCAATAACACCCTTCACAGATATTTCTTTCTCTAATTTTTTGGTCAGAGTAAGTGCCAGATTTAAATCTAGCTTTGTGTTTCCATCGGCCGAGATATGTTTGGTTATTTTGCTGTTGGCAGGAATCAATGAAGATTTTTTCAGGAAGTCTAAAATATCACCTGCAGGACCAACTACCACACCATTAAGGACTAATCTAGGCAACTTAAGATCATCTATTGTAGCGGTAACTTGGCTAATGGAAGAATTCAATATTGACCCTTGATGAGCATTCACAATTAAGTACTTATTCTTAATTAGAAAATCTGCATAAACTTCACGTGCACTTGGCCAGTCCTTACGATAATCTAAAACACCATTTTCGACACTCGCGACAACTTCAAATGCGCCCGGCTTATCTTTAAATGGAAAGTGTTTCGGATTGCCTTGAAATAAAATCTTGCCATCCCTGATTGTTCCGCCATGAATACTCGCCTTTAGCCACCGCCGTAATTTTGGACGCATCTTGTTATAGGGCAAGTACGTCACTATTTTCTCGGCCTGCGCAAGCGGAACTTCGCCCTGTAAATCAACATAGGCTTTCCCATTAACCATCTGGATCGACCCTTGCATGTTCGCGCTAATACCGTCTGCAGTTAGCGAAATATTTTCTAATGCCACTATTAGATTTTCGCCCATACGCTTCCACTTAATGGTCCCAACGACTTTGTGGTCCTGAAATGAGTAATTACTGATTTTTTCGATATGAGCATTCATGCCGGCAGCGTCTATTTTTATGCTGCCTTCAAAATGATTGCCTTGCACTACACCCGCAACGGATGAAATCTCAAATCCCTGACTTGGAATTGATACCGCTGCCGTTTGCAATGAAGTTTTATATGAATATTTTTCTAATTGCTTTTCATGCCACTGCATGGTGACACTCGTATTCTGCAATACTCCTTGTATTTGCGCTTTGGAAAATAAACTCTCTAACAATGGTTCAGAAATAATTGGAAAATGTTGCAATGATGAGGATAAAGCTGTCATATCAACATAACCTAATGCTGCGGTTATGGAATAATCTGGCCCACCACAGCCCATACAAGCAACCTCATAGTGGTCTCTAGGCCACTTCGCATCTGCCGTTTGAATATCGCTATTGAATAATGCTAATTGCCAACGATCTTTATCGCCCTCTATTTCAAACTGTGCTTTTAAAGCCGTTACCTCTTGCCCAGAAACAACACCTTTTATTGGTTGAGCTACATTATTATATTTCAGATCTCGAAACTCTAAACTTCCTTTGAAGGATCGCTGCAATGACGATCTCAAGTTGCCCCATACTTCAAAATCAGAATTGCCCGCTTTGATTCCAACTTGAAGTTGTGGAAAGAAATCACTTAGTAACTCAAGATTAATATTTTTACCTTTGGTATAAAGACTGCCCTTGACATTATGCAACCCCTGATCAAGGTCTTTGAGATCCGCCACCAGCAGAAAAGAATCTCCCAATGTTTCCGGTAAAACAATGTTCGCAGTAACTTTAAATCTATCACCATCAAAGCCTAGCGCAATATCCACACGATCAAAAAAATAATCTAATTTTTTAATTTCATCTTTAATTGTAATCGTACTTTCCAAAAGACTTATTCGAACTTTATTTTTAGTATTTAGCTTTTTTCTCTGTGCAATTCTTTCACTTATATCCATCCCATTTAATATAACTTTTTGCTCTGCAGTCCTTATTGCCTCTAAGTTGCAACCCACTAACGTTAACTGATTAATACTAATATTTTTCTGAATCAGACTCTTATAAATATCAATAGATAAACGTGCTTTTTTTGCAAATAAAAGCCTATCTTGTTTAGTGTCATCGGCATAGATCGACAGATCGTCAACTGATATTAGCGGCGTATAACCACGCCAATCAATCCGTATTGCATCAGCCCGCACAGGCTTACCAATAATTGTTGAAATATTATCTTGAATTCTCGGTAAATAATGTTGATAAAGTGATGGATACCCACGCGCAACGCAGATAAGAATTGCCGCAAGCACCAAGATGATTGCGAACATGTACCCACTAAATAAGAATAGTTTGCGCCACATTTAAAACACTTATATATATTTTGAACTACAAGGGCACTACATCAAATTGTTCTTGCGAATACAGCGACTCAACTTGCAGCTTAATTGTCTTTCCAATGTAGTCTTCTAATTCGGCGAGGCTTGTCGACTCTTCATCCAATAAAAGATCCACCACTGGTTGAGACGCCAAAACGAGTAATTCGTTCGTTTCATACTGACACGCTTCGCGCATAATCTCCCGAAATAACTCGAAACATGCGGTCTCAGCTGTCTTCATATAACCTCGCCCATTACAGCTAAGGCATGGTTCACACAATATATGCTCAAGGCTTTCGCGAGTGCGTTTGCGTGTCATCTCCACTAGGCCCAAGGGAGAAACCTCACATATTTGGCTTTTGACTCGATCTTTATCCAAAGATTTTTCAAACACTCGAAATACCTGTCGCTTATGCTCATCATCCACCATGTCGATAAAATCGATAATGATGATGCCGCCAAGGTTACGCAATCTAAGTTGTCGCGCAATGGCTTGTGCCGCCTCTAAATTAGTTTTATAAATAGTCTCTTCTAAATTCCTATGCCCCACAAAACCACCAGTATTTACATCAATCGTCGTCATTGCCTCAGTTTGATCAAATATAAGATGCCCACCAGATTTAAGAGTGACTTTTCTTTGCAAGGCCTTCTGCAACTCATCTTCTATAGAATAAAGATCCAATATAGGTCGGTTACCCGTGTAATGGGTAATACGATTAGCCAAGTCCGGCACAAGATTTTCAGAAAACTTTTTCACGGCTTCATAGGTGATGCGTGAATCTATTCGAATAACCTCAATATCATCAATGGAAAGATCACGCAAAGTTCGAATCGCTAATGGGAGATCAGCATAAACTTTATCAACTGAAGACACTTGATTCACCTTATCAATAATCGTAGTCCAAAGACTCAATAGAAATTTCACATCCCTCATTAATTCAGCTTCACCCACACCTTCAGCCGCAGTACGCAAAATACACCCGCAATTCGCATTCATATCTTCAAGCAGCTGCTTAGTTATTTTTGCTAGCCGTAATCGCTCTTCTTCATTTCCTATACGCGCAGAGATTCGAACATCATTTGAATAGGGTAATAGCACCATATATCTAGAAGGTACTGTGATGTTTGTAGTGATCCGCGCGCCTTTAGTACCTAATTGATCTTTTACAACTTGAACAAGTAATTGCTGCCCTTCATGCAAAAGACTTGCAATAGATCCATTTAGAGACTGAAAAACGGTTTCATCTGGATTGACGGCTGCAGCATTATGTTTACTTGTATTTTTTGGCAAATACGCAACATCAGAACTATGAATAAAAGCGGCCTTTGATAAACCGATATCCACAAATGCCGCATCCATACCAGGCATCACTCTACTGACACAACCTTTAAAAATATTGCCAACCAATCCCTGCTTGCCAACTCGTTCTATTTGAACTTCTTGTAACATGCCATTTTCCACAATCGCTACACGTGTTTCTTGAGGAGTAACATTAATTAGAATTTCTTCGCTCATATATTTTTATTTTAGTTAAAAATAATCCTAATCGGTCAAACTAGATTGCTGCAAAAGCAAGCGTAATTCCGGTAATGGCAAACCCACTACCCCAGTATAACTGCCCGTTATATATTCAACGAATGCTGCGGCAAGACCCTGAATCGCATAGGCGCCAGCTTTGTCATATGGCTCTTGAGTTGAACAATATGCTTCAAGCTCAGAGGGGGTAATATCTCTAAACTTCACCATTATTTTCACCACAGATTCATTC
>JAPUHH010000002.1 GCA_027297825.1 Gammaproteobacteria bacterium | reverse complement strand
TTTACATTAATCGAGATAATCGTAGCCGTTGCAATCTTTGCTGTGGTCAGTGTGCTGGCGTTTGGAGGCTTGAATCAAGTATTGAAAAGCCAAGAGCATATTCAAGACTCATCCCTTCGTTTAAAACATTTACAGCTCACCTTTAGACGTTTTGAGCGCGATATTAGTCAAATTATAGGCCGATCAGTGCGTAACCAGTATGGAGATCTTCAACATGCTTTTGTGGGAGATGATGATAAAACGGTAAGCTTCACACATTCTGGCTGGCGCAACCCAGCAAATTTAGTGCGGAGTAAATTGCAACGGGTTACCTATGAACTGTCAGACAATACTTTGACTCGATACAGTTGGGCGCAATTAGATGGAGCCATTGCCGAGGAGTTTTTTGCAACTGATCTTTTAGAAGATGTTGAATCATTCAACATGCGGTATCTAGATCAAAATAACCAGTGGCATACTACTTGGCCACCCTTGAATAGTAGCCAACAACTAACAGAAATTCCTAAAGCCTTAGAAGTAACCATTAAAGCTAAGCCTTGGGACGAAATTAAACGTTTATTTGCGGCACCAATATGAGAAATAAGCAAGTAAGCAAAGCAAAGCAAACCGGGGTTGCAGTAATTACTGCAGTGTTAGTGCTGGCTATAGCGGCTACTGCTGCGACAAGCATTGCGGAAAATTATCAACTTGATTTTAGGCGCTCTGAAAATACTATTACCAGCAGCCAAGCCTGGGCTTATGCTAAAGGCGCAGAACAATGGACGATGGCTATCCTTGCACGCGATGGAAATGATAATAGTTATGATGGGTTAGATGAACCGTGGTGGAATAATGACCAGCCCATCTTCTTGCCTTTGCCTGGTGGATTTATTGAAGGAAAAATTGCAGATGCACAAAGTAAACTTAATTTAAATAAATTGGTTGAAGGCGATAAAGTCAATGAGACCACGAAACAACGCGTATCTCGTTTGTTTGTACTATTAGATATCAATCCTAATTTAGTTGGTGCGATCATTGATTGGATCGATACAAATGTTAACCCAACAGGAGCTGACGGAGCTGAGCGGGATATTTATATTGGACTTGAGTTTGCATATTTACCTGCAGACCAATCGATGGCAGATGTTTCGGAATTACGCTTGATTCGAGGTTTTGATCAAGAGATTTACGACAAATTAATACCTCATGTTACGGCATTGCATAGCGAAGCAGCACTCAATTTAAACACGGCTACTGCAGAGGTGTTAGCAAGCTTACATCCAAAAATTACGCTTGAATTAGCTAATGACTTAGTTGAAGATCGTGAAGACAACCCCTATAAACAAGTTGTCGACTTTCTACAGCACCCATTTTTACAAGCGCAAAGTATCACAATAGATACGTTTAATCTTAGCGTTAGCAGTAATTATTTTGATTTAGACACTAAAGCCGTTATTGGTAAAAGTAAAGTCAGATTAACGAGTACTATACATCGACCTGGTGGAGATAGACTGCGAGTCGTTAAACGTAGCCAAAAACTCTAGAGAGTATAAGACAATGGAAGAAACCATAATAATATATATACAAACAAACTTGCTTGATGTGCTAGATGACGGTGAATCTCATTTTGTCAAATGGATCAAACTCGATAGTGAAGGTAATCCTATCACTCGAGGTGCAGAAGCACGCCTAGAACAAGTTTCCTCTGTTGCGCAAAATGCACACGTCATTGTTTTATTGCCATTACAACAAATGTTGCTTAGCATTGTTAATACGCGTGCACGTAAAAGTAAACACTTACAGAAAGCGATCCCCTTCGCATTAGAAGATGAAGTTGCAGATGATATAGAGAATTTACATTTTGCACTTGGCCGGCGCTATGGCGAAAACGATTATCCTGTCGCTGTGATTGAGAAAGTAACGCTAGATTCTGTTTTAGAAACGTTAGCGAGTGCTGGGGTTTATCCCGATATACTCACGGCTGATGTATTTGCCCTGCCTTTTAAAGAAGGTTCTTGGACTATTTTAGTTGAGGCTGATCGTGCACTCGTTCGCACTTCTAAATTTCAAGGCTTCACGATTGATCTGCATAACTTGCAACAGATGTTGACTTCCTCTCTCCGGCAAGCCGAAATAACACCATCAGAGCTTAATATCTATCGTTGTGACAGCCCACAAAGCGGCGTTAAAAGCTTTACTTTCCCAATCAATACAAATGAGTTAGATGACTGTCCGCCTGGATTATTCGCAGATGGCTTAGATGAGAATGAATGCATTAATCTTTTGCAAGGAAGTTATCAGAAAAAAGACAAAAAACATCGTCAATTTGCACCTTGGAAAATCGCCGCAATATTATTTGGGGTTTGGGTGGGATTATCCATGGTGTCTGTTCTTATTGATCATGCTCGCTTTAGTAAAGAAGAAAAACGTTTAGATGCGCAAATAGAACAAGAATTACGTCAAACATTTCCAGACATCCAGAATGTAACAGCTGGAAATGCGCGTATTAAGATGGAAGCACGTCTTAGAAACTTCATAGCGGACACTACATCTAATTCGTATGCGGGCTTTATGGAATTATTGGCATTGAGTGGTGAATCTATGCAACAAGCTGGGAATATCACCATCAATACTATGAATTATCGCGATGGAAAATTAAATGTAAATGTAAATTCTCCTGATGTTCAAGCTCTCGATAAAGTTAAACAATTATTAAAAACTAAAAACTTTTTTGCTGATATTCAGTCTGCCAATACACAAGGTGCGATTATTGAAGCACAACTTGTAATTAGCAAGGGGGAAGGAAAATGAAAGATTGGTGGGATACTTTACAAGCAAAAGAACAGCTAATGACTTCTCTCGGAGCGATAGTAGTTGTCATTGCAATTTTATACTTAGTCGTTTGGTCTCCTATTGCGGAAAGCCGCAATAACAAAATAATGCGTGTTGAAAGTAAACGTGAAACATTGGCTTGGATGAGTCAAAAACGCCTAGAGGTTGAGCATTTAAAAAGAATTAACCCAAATTTATTCAATCAAGCTATGGGTAATCGGTCCTTGTTGGCAATTGTTGATACGGGCGCAAAGCAAATGGGAATACGAAATTCGATCACGAGAATTACTCCAAATGGAGAAGATAAAGTACAAATATCATTAGAAAATACGGCATTTGATCAATTGATTGTTTTGCTAGGCGAATTGGAACGCAGAAATCATATCCAAGTGGCCGATACCTCATTAAATAAATCAGAACAAATAGGCAAGGTATCTGGCTCCGTCACGCTAAGTAGGTAACATTGTACTGGTAACAATAATTAATTTCACATCACTTTTATATGAAGATCTTTAAAGGTTTAATTTTTGGCATAGTGATTTTTATTGGTGCATTTGCATATTTTACACCGGCAACTATTATTCAAAAGTTCCTGCCAGGAAATATTTCTACAGCGGGTATAAGTGGCACACTATGGAGCGGAAACGCGCAGACTATTATCGTTGATCAAGTTGGTATACAGAATACTAAATGGTCTGCTAATCCTCTGAGTTTGCTTACCGGAAAAATACAAGCTGTTGTCTCAATTGATTCACCCAATCTTAAGGGACAATTTGAAACATCCTATTCAGGTTCAGCCGTACATATCAGAGACTTGCTATTAAAAGGTGATTTATCGTTGTTGGCGCCCTACTTTGAAAAGTATGGCTTGAGAATAAATGGTAAGTTTGATGCTGATTTTGATAACTTCGAAATTGAAAATGGTATCCCTAGGCAAGCAAGCGGAACATTGCAAACCTATAACACTAGTATTCTTGGATTATTGCCTTTAAATTTAGGCGATATTACCAGTGTGTTTGATCAACAGTCACAAGGTATGAGAATTAAACTGAGTAATCTAAATGGTGACTTAGACCTTATTGGAGTTGTCACGATTGATGCTAATGGTTCTTATTTAGTAGATTTAACCCTATCAAGAAATGACCAAACTCCTGAGCAAGTTCTGCAGACTGTGCAATTGTTGGGTAAGAAAATAGGTGAAGATGCAGTTAAACTCACGCGCTCGGGTAAATTAGGAGTTTAATCGCTTAATTATTATTTTGCTTTTCTTTTTCTTGAAATAACAATTCAAACGTCGAGTCTTTTACCCTCCACTCTTTTACGATAATGCCTGAAATTCGCCTTTCAGGTGTATAGCGACGATCATGTCTGATGCAAATGCCTTGAGTTGTAATAATTGGGAATTGAGTAGTGACGGCATTTCCACGACGCTCTACTTTTCTACGGCGATTTTCAATATATTGGCTAGCATTCACAAGTTTAGAATCATTTAGTCTTGGCTATGTGATGAAGTTTTTGTAAATTATACAGGAAATATATTGGTGGAGCTAGGCTCTACCGATAAAGCTAGGAAAGCTATTGAACTATATAAACAAAAATTAAATAACTACTAAAAGTACCCCCATATATACCCCCAGATGATCAACTTACTATCAACCATAGCCCATTTTCTGAGATGAATT
>JAPUHH010000199.1 GCA_027297825.1 Gammaproteobacteria bacterium | reverse complement strand
TTACAACAGGATTAGGACCAGAGGTATCTGGTGGAGACTATGTGAGCTTTGACTACTTTATGTCTATTAAGCATCCAAATAATGCGCCCTTCCTAGAGCGCTTTAAGAAAAAATTTGGTGCAGACGCGTTGATGAACACTGTCGGTGTCGCAATGTACAATGCAGCACATATGGCGGCAATGGCAATTGAAAAAGCCGGCAAAGTGGATACTGATTCGTTACGTGATGCATTAGGTGGAATAGAATTTGCCAATGCACCGCAAGGGCCAGTTAAGATGCGTGCACTTGATCATCAATTAGTGTTGCCGTCTTATTTGATGAGGGTTCGAAACGATTGGACCAGCGTGAATGATATGTTTGAAGAAGTTCAATCATTTGAAGCGGTTGAACCGCTAGATGCGCGTTGTGATTTACCGCTTTAATTATGTAATTTTTATTTAGTAACTAAAGTGTAAAACACAAACATGGAAGGTGAGGGATAGCTAAGCTAGTTGTTTCTTTGTAACTTTCAATCGAACTCAACATGGAAACAATAATCAGCGTTTTAGTTGACGCGACATTGATTACGCTTGTATTGGCATTAGCGGCATTTGGCTTAGCAATCATCTACGGGTTGGTTGGAGTTATCAATATGGGACATGGTGCCATGCTAACGCTTGGCGCCTATTTCACGTGGGCCACAACCACTGCTGGAGTACCCTTTATTCTCGCAGTTGTTTTGGCTGCGTTAGGTGTTGCTATTGTTGGGCTACTACTTGAGCATATTATTATTCGGCATTTTTACGATAAGCCGTTTGATACTCTTCTTCTTACTTGGGCGTTTTTCTTAATCATGACGGAAGTGATTAAGATTGTGTTTGGAACAGACTTTAGAAATGTTTCAAACCCTTTGCCAGGGGCTATCGACTTCGGCACCATAAAAATCCCTGCCTATAAAGGTGCCATTGCTATATTTTCATTGTTGTTAATTGGGGCAACTGCTTTTGTATTTTATAAAACCAATTTGGGAATAAAGATTCGAGCCCTCATACAAAATCGAGAAGCTGCGAGTTTGTTGGGCTTAAATATTTCACGTACGTACAAATTTGTATTTTGCATTGGGTCCGGTATTGCAGGTCTTGCTGGTGGATTAATTAGTCCCATGTTAAGTGTTGATCCGTATATTGGAAATGTCTTTTTAATTCGTTCGTTCTTTGTCGTCATAGTAGGTGGCGTTGGACAATTGTTTGGGGGAACGTTAATTGGTAGCTTCTTTATAGGCGGTGCGGAAACAATATTCGCATTGTTCTCGAAGCAAGTATTTGCACAATCCATTGTGTTTTTATTAGCCATTGTCATATTGCGCTATAGACCTGCAGGTATATTAAAAAAATCATGACGGAGCACAGCGAGAAACAATGGATTGAATCTGCTGCTGCTAAACCGCGTAATATATTTTCAGAAGAAATAGTTGCAGTAATTATTTTCATAATTATTGCATTGCTCCCAATATTTATTACAGGTTACCCAATATATATTCTTCCTCAATATATGCTATTTGGTGTGTTAGCGATGTCACTCGCGCTGTTGTGGGGATTTGTTGGAATACTCAGTTTTGGTCAAGCTGCATTTTTTGCGGTGGGCGCATATACCATGGGTTTAGCAATGCAAACCAATTTTGGTGTTAATTCAGGTTACATCGGTATTTTAATTAGCCCTTTAGTAGGTGGTGCACTTGCAGCGATTACTGGGTATTTTTTATTTAATGCGGGTGTTAAAGCGACGTATTTTGTTTTAGTTACCTTAGCTTTATCAATCATGATTGAGCAAATAGCAGTGAGTCAGTCTGATATTACCGGTGGTTGGAACGGTATGTATATCGATCGTATGCCATTAACATTTGGTTCTTTAGGAGAAATATCTCTATACAACGACATCCCTGTTTACTATGCAATTTTACCAGTAGTAATAGCCATGTATGCATTTGTCAGGTGGTTTGCTACCAGTCGATTTGGAAAAATTCTTATCGGAATTCGTGAAAACGAAGATCGAATGACTGCGCTGGGTTTCAATATTTCTGCATATAAAACAGGTGCATTTGCATTATCGGGTGCGATTGCCTGTCTTGCTGGTGCACTTTATGGTGCGCATGCTAATTTTGTTGCACCTTCTTTAGGGGGCGTACTGTTTTCAACTGAAGTAGTGGTGTGGGTAGCTATTGCAGGTCGTTCATCTTTGCTAGCAGCTTTACTCGGCGGAATAATAGTAGCTTCACTCTCAAATTATCTAAGCACAGTAACGCCTGATTATTGGCAGCTTGTTCTAGGCATCATTTTTATTTTGGTGATTGTCTTTTTAAAAGGAGGTGTTGCAGGTGCTATCTCAGATTTGTCTAAGCACTTGCAATCAAAAGTTAAGCAATGAGCAGTTTATTGCGTACCGAAGGACTCACCAAACGTTTTGCAGGACTGATTGCAAATGAAGCTATTAACTTTGAGCTGGATACTAGTTCAATACGATGTGTTATCGGTCCAAATGGTGCCGGTAAAACTACTTTTATTAGTATGATTTCAGGACATCTTCAGCCAAATGAAGGTCGTATTTATTACAAAGATCAGGATATTACGAAATTAAATGTCGTTAAACGCGCACGCATTGGAATTGCCAGGAAGTTTCAGACTCCGACTGTCTTTGATGAATTAACTGTCTATGACAATATCGAACTTGCAGTCCTAGGTACAGATTGTCCTTATAACGATCGAAATAAAAATATTAATGAGGTTTTAGAGCTCGTTCATCTAACAAATGAAAGTGATAAACCAGTTAAGTTTCTTTCACATGGGCAGAGGCAATGGTTAGAAATTGGGTTGTTATTAGCTGTAAAGGCTGAGCTATTATTGCTCGATGAGCCTACTGCAGGGATGACAGTTGAAGAAACAGAATCAACTGCACGTCTAATAAAGAATCTAACACAAGAATTCCAGCTTTCAATGATCATAATTGAACATGATATTAACTTCATTCGTGATCTCAATGCGCCTGTAACTGTTTTGCATCTTGGACGCGTATTAATGGAAGGGTCATTTGAGCAAGTTTCCGCTAATGAAAAAGTGCGTGAAATTTATTTAGGCCATGGAAATTCATAGCTAGAATGAAATTAGAAGTCGAAAATATTACTGCTGGTTATGGAAACATCACGGTATTGCGTGACGTATCGTTTAAAGTAAATGATGGTGGAGTTGTAGGTGTGCTCGGTCGTAACGGAATGGGTAAATCTACACTAATAAAGTGCCTTGCAGGTTTAATCTTACCTACTGAAGGGACTATTAAATTAAACGGCGAAGACATTTCAAAATTATTACCACACGCTCGCGCAAATCGTGGAGTGACAACCGTTGTACAAGGTAGGGGGATATTTCCAGATTTAACGGTTATGGAGAATTTAGAAATGGGAAGAATTGCGGGTGGGCGAGGTAAGCGAAATAGGCTCGAAGAAGTTCTCGGTTATTTTCCACATCTTCGTGAAAGACTAACTCAACTTGCGGGTACCCTGAGTGGTGGTGAGCAGCAAATGCTTGCGATCGGCCGTGGTCTAATGACCGATCCAAAACTTATTCTATTAGACGAGCCCTCGGATGGAATCATGCCGACTCTTGTGGAGCAAATTGCAGCAACATTAGGTGAAATTAATCGCCGTGAAGGTACTACAATTGTAATCGTGGAACAAAATCTACCAATGATATTCAGTCTCGCAGAATATTGTATTGTATTTGAAAAAGGGAAACTGGTTGCGGAAGGGACCTGTGAAAAAATACAAAAAAGTGAGATTTTGCAGGAATATCTTGCTATTTAATTGTTTCTAATACGCACAGTGACATAAAAGATGCTGCGTTTCATAAATATTTTGTCAAGCTTAGAGAGTATTTTGTGATCGATCCAATCTGGGTGCCGTCTAAGTCGCGCATTGAACGCTCTAATATGATGCGTTTCATGACTGCGTTACAAAAACAATATCCAGAAATTAAAAATTATCAAGACCTCTATCAATGGTCAATTAACAACACTGAAAAATTTTGGAAAGCTATCTGGGAATTTTGTGATGTTAGGTATAAGAAATCATACGATAAGGTCATCGTAGATGGTGATAAGTTACCCGGAGCAAAATGGTTTGTAGGTAGCAAAATTAATTTTGCTGAAAATCTTTTAAAAGCAGATGATACTCAACTGGCTATAATTGGTCGCAGTGAACGACCACAACGTTCGACGCTTAACTATAGACAGCTACGCAATAATGTGGCTCGTATGTCACATGCACTCATAGATTCTGGCGTAAAACCAGGAGATCGAGTTGCGGGTTATCTACCAAATATTCCTGAAACGGTAATAAGTATGCTAGCAACCGCAGCAGTGGGTGCAGTCTGGTCATCTTGTTCTGAAGACTTTGGTGTTAGGGGTGTGTTAGATCGCTTTGGGCAGATAGAGCCCACAATTTTAATTGCAGCAGATGGTTACTCATATCAAGGGAAAGAAATTAATCGTATCGATAATATTGCAACACTAAGTCATAGTATATCGAGTATTAAAAAAGTGGTTGTAATTCCGTTCCTTGAACCTGAGCCCGATTTAACGAGTATCGATCATTCGATATTATTCGATCACTTTATTGATAATCACTTCGATAACATACCATATGTGCATGTAGATTTTGATCATCCACTCTTTATTTTATATTCCTCAGGTACGACAGGTAAGCCTAAATGTATCGTTCACGGATGCGGTGGCACATTCATTCAACTCATAAAAGAGCATATGTTACACATAGATGTAACCAAAAGTGATGTCGTATTCTATTTCACTACTTGCGGTTGGATGATGTGGAATTGGTTAGTCGCAGCATTAGCCACTGGAGCTACGATAGTTACTTATGATGGGTCACCATTCTATCCAGCTAGCTCTCAACTTTTTGATTTGACAGATCAAGAAGGCATTACCGTATTTGGTACAAGCGCTAAATACCTAGCGGCTATTCAAAAAGAAGAAATGGTGCCTATGCTGAGTCATAAGCTAAGTAGTCTTAAGGCAATTCTCTCAACCGGGTCGCCTTTAATGCCTGAGCAATTTGATTATGTTTATCAATATATAAAAACAGATGTTCAATTATCATCAATATCTGGAGGTACTGATATTGTTTCATGCTTTCAAATAGGCAATCCCATCTTGCCGGTTTATCGCGGCGAACTTCAATGTCGTGGGTTAGGTTTAAGTATTGAAGTGTTCAACGATGAAGGTGAATCTGTAGTTAATGAAAAAGGTGAATTGGTTTGCACCAAACCTTTTCCTTCTATTCCAATATATTTTTGGGATGATGATGACAATACAAAATTTAACCAAGCATATTTTGCTAAATTCCCAAACACATGGGCACATAGTGATTATGCTGAACTCACCGAGCGAGGCACGATGATTATCTATGGCCGATCAGATGCTGTGCTTAATCCTGGCGGAGCTCGAATTGGAACTGCAGAGATTTATAGAGAAGTAGAGAAAATTCATCATGTATTGGAAAGTATTGTGGTGGGTCAAGAGTGGGAAGGGGATACAAGAATAATCTTATTTGTAAAGTTAAGAGATGGTGTTGAATTAAATTCAGATCTACAAAATGAAATTAAACAACTTATTCAAAAGAATGCATCGCCACGCCATGTACCTGCAAAAATAATTCAAGTAGAAGATATTCCCCGTACTATAAGCGGTAAAATTGTAGAATTGGCAGTGTGCAACGTGATTCATAATAGACCAGTAAAGAATATCGATGCCTTAGCCAATCCAGAAGCGCTGGAAAATTTCCGTAATATTCCGGATTTAACATAAGTTATCACTACATCGTTAGGTGCTAATGTTTGGGTGTTTGACTGGCCTTATTTTGTTCGCTTAAAAATGACTCTTGATAGTATGCCGCTCGATGTTCCGGGCGATTTCTTGTATAGCGATCGTTCAGGACTTTGCGATCGACATGTCCGGTTTGACGTTGACGGAGTTCATCATCCATGCCGCGATCGGCTAACTGAGTCGCATGTTCTAATCGAATGTTATGCACCA
>JAPUHH010000198.1 GCA_027297825.1 Gammaproteobacteria bacterium | reverse complement strand
ACAGATTATGGTGAATCTGGCTCTTATGTAGGGCAACTCAAATCAGCTATTTATAAAATAGCTCCACATGCTCAAGTCATTGATCTCATTCATGATCTTCCCGTATTCAATCCCAAGGCATCGGCGTACTTATTAGCAAGTTATTTAGACTATATTCCCGAAAATTCAATTGTTGTTGGAGTGGTCGATCCAGGCGTTGGATCAAATCGTGAGCCCATTATTCTAGAAGGGAATGGTTATACCTTCATTGGCCCAAATAATGGTTTGTTTTCTATTGTGGCTAAAAAACTATCAAATTATAAATTATCTGAAATTAGATTAAGCAAAGAACCTAGTTCAAAAACTTTTCATGGGCGCGACATTTTTGCGCCTGTTGCAGCACAAATAGCCGTTCAATTAAAAACTAATCTTGAATCTATGTTGATTGAAAAGCTAATAGGTTTTGAATGGCCTGAGGAACTATCCGAAGCGATTTATATTGATCATTTCGGCAATGTTACTTGTGGAATAACGCTTGACCAGATTAATACTAACTTAACGATCAAAATTAAAGAAGTTGAGCTTAACTATGCAAAAACTTTTCATGCTGTAAAATCTGGAGAAAGCTTTTGGTTTCGCAATGCAAATGGGATGCTAGAAATTTCTGTGAGAGAGCAATCGGCTTCAGAAACATTGAATTTAAAGGTGGGTGACGTGATTGCTTTGCTGAATTAATGTAAATATCACTCAAAAGTTCACAAAATATCAATTTTGTGAACGTGTTCATGCTAATTAATTCTATGACAAAAGATATTATTGAATTAAAATCAGAAAGTTATAGCTAATTTAATATCTTATTTGGTTTTAATATTGATTTTAAATATTGGCCGGTAAAAGAATTATTTGTTGCTGAAATTTCTTCCGGTGTTCCTGTCGCAACAACTTCACCGCCTCGGTTTCCACCTTCGGGGCCAAGATCAATGACCCAGTCTGCGGTTTTGATGATATCTAGATTATGCTCGATAACAACGATTGTATTTCCTTGGTCTCGTAAATGATGGAGGACTTTTAAAAGTTGCTCAACATCATAGAAATGCAGCCCAGTTGTAGGCTCATCTAATATATAAAGTGTTTTACCTGTGCCGCGTTTGGATAACTCTCGTGATAGCTTTACTCGTTGAGCTTCACCTCCTGAAAGGGTCGTAGCTCTTTGCCCAACCGTGATATATGACAAACCTACGTCCATGAGAGTTTGTAACTTACGGTTAATGATAGGCACCGCCGCAAAGAAAATAAGTGCATCTTCGACAGTCATTTGTAAAATTTGATGAATATTCATGCCTTTATAGCGTATTTCTAACGTTTCTCGGTTGTAACGCATGCCTTGGCAAATATCACATGGCACATAGACATCAGGTAGAAAATGCATTTCCACTTTGATTACACCATCACCCTGACAGGCTTCACAACGACCACCCTTAACATTAAAACTAAAACGACCCGGTGCGTAGCCGCGTGAGCGCGCTTCCTGTGTGTTCGAAAAAAGTTCACGAATAGTGGTAAATAAACCGGTATAGGTCGCTGGATTTGAACGAGGTGTGCGTCCTATGGGGCTCTGATCAATATCAATCACTTTATCAATATTATCTAAGCCTTTGATTTCACTGCATTCTGAAGGAAGGATGCCAGAGCCATGCAAATGTCGCATGCAGTGCTTATATAGGGTGTCATTAACGAGTGTGGATTTTCCAGAGCCGGAAACACCCGTGACTACCGTCAACACACCCAAAGGTATTTCCACGGTGATATTTTTTAAATTGTTACCACTAGCGTTGATTATTTTTATAGTTTTTGCTTTTTGAAAAGGTTCGCGCTTTTCAGGTATTGAAATGGAGCGTTTGCCAGATAAAAATTGCCCAGTTAGCGACGCAGGGTTATTTTCAATATCTGCAGGTGTGCCTTGTGCGACAACTCTGCCACCATGAATGCCTGCACCTGGGCCAATATCTAATACATGATCTGCACTGCGGATTGCCTCTTCATCATGCTCAACAACAATTACAGTATTACCAAGATCTCTTAAATAATTCAGTGTATTGATGAGACGTTGATTATCTCGTTGATGTAAGCCAATAGATGGTTCGTCAAGGATGTACATGACTCCTACTAAGCCAGAGCCAATTTGACTGGCAAGACGAATGCGCTGTGCTTCTCCACCAGATAGCGTATTTGCACTGCGATCAAGGGTTAAGTAGTCTAAACCTACATTAACTAAAAACTTAAGTCGTTCGTTAATTTCGTTGATGACTTTTTCACCAACAGTGGCAAGATGACCAGGTAGCTTTAGTTCTTTAAAAAATCGAAGAGCTTCTTCTGTAGACCAAGCAGTAATATTGGGTAAGTTTGTGTTTTGAATGAAGACATTTCTTGCTTCAATATTTAAGCGTTCACCGTTACATTCTTGGCAAGTTTGTGTGGTGAGGTATTTGCTAAGTTCTTCGCGCACAGCACTTGATTCCGTCTCATGGAAACGTCGATCCATGTTTGGAATAATGCCTTCAAATGTATGCTCGCGTTTATAGGTCTTGCCATTCTCATTCGTGTATTTAAACGGAATTTCCTCGTCCTCGCTGCCATATAATATAATTTCTTGCGTTTCTTTATCTAGTTCGCTGTAAGGTGCCTCAATATCGAATTCATAGTGATTAGCAAGAGACTGAATTAAATTAAAATAGTACGGGTTGCGTCGATCCCATCCACGAATAGCCCCGCCTGCCAGGCTGATTTCGTCATTAATGACCACTAATTCGGGATCAAAAAACTGTTCTATACCTAGACCATCACATTCGGAACATGCGCCTACTGGGCTGTTAAATGAGAAAAGGCGCGGCTCGAGTTCATTTAAACTATAGCCACATGTAGAGCAAGCAAATTTTGCAGAAAAAATTAGTTCAGCCTCATTGGGGTTGTCCATCGATCGGATAACAGCAATGTCATCAGCTAGCTTTAGCGCTGTTTCAAAAGACTCTGTTAATCTAAGTTTTAGGTCATTTTTAACCTTAAATCGATCTACAATCACTTCGATTGTGTGCTTGCGACGCAGGTCAAGCTTCGGGGGGGCATCTAGCTCATAAACTTCACCATCGATTCGTGCTCGAATAAAGCCTTGAGATTGTAATTTCGCGAGCAGTTGCACGTGTTCGCCTTTGCGGTTTTGAACTACCGGCGCCAGCAGCATCAACTTTTTATCTTTTTCAAGCGACAGAACGTTATCTACCATTTGGCTAATGGTTTGAGCATGTAGATCGATATGATGCGTGGGGCAGCGGGGAGTGCCTGCTCGAGCAAAGAGCAAACGCAGGTAATCGTATATCTCAGTAATGGTCCCAACTGTAGAGCGTGGATTATGAGAGGTGGCTTTTTGCTCTATAGAGATGGCAGGCGATAGGCCGTCTATATGATCTAAATCTGGTTTTTCCATGCGTGCAAGGAATTGACGTGCATAAGCCGATAAAGATTCCACGTAGCGACGTTGGCCCTCAGCGAAGATCGTATCAAAGGCTAGCGAGGATTTGCCTGAGCCTGATAGGCCCGTGATAACGATGAGCTTATCGCGAGGGAGGTCGATATCAATGTTTTGTAAATTGTGTGTTCGTGCTCCTCGAATACTGATTTGTTTCATGATTTTAAGCGCGATTAACCAAACCAACTAATATACTTGTTTAGCTATCCTTGGTGCAAAGTTTCGCTATGAAATAAAATATGCTTGTATAGGATCAACCAAGCAAAGAACTAAGCTCGACCAAGTCGCTGTCGATAAGACATCAGATGCAAAGCCTTCATCTTAATTATCCTTATGTATGCGCTTTTGTAGCATAATTGAAGCATCCGCAGGGATCGGCCGGTGTGGTGCATGTCTTATGATCAGTTGTGCTAGATGTAGCTTGATACGTATGCGATTTTAGATTTCTAGAATGACTAACAAAAATAATTATGTGTTTTTTTCTCGTTCTTTGCCTTTTCACGGTATCGGCGGCATGGAGATCGTTGTTTGGGATTTACTGAAGGAGATGGCTGCTCGCGAGTTGGTCAAAGTTACAGTGATTACAACTACTATTAAGGGCAAGCCAGAAGTGTTTGTCGAAGATAATGTAAGAATTGTTGCTATCGCAGGAGTGAAATCGCGTCGCTATACACCAAAGTGGTGGAAATTATCGGCCAATTATTTCGAAAAATTTCTCATGAATGAAACAACTTGTGTGATGAGTGTAGCCATGGGAGCCTGCGGGCTTTTATTTGAGCGCGAACGATTTAAAAATGTTCCTATCGTATGGCAGGCGCACGGCACGGTTGTCGGCGAAGTGATCTCTAAGCTTAGAACGAAAGATCCGATTCAATTATTAAAATGTTTGCGACAGATAAAATACTTTATTAGAGAATTTAGAGTATTTAGAAAAGTAGATAAGATAGTCGCGGTTGGAAAAATAGTGCAACGCACACTAAAGAATAAGCCGTATTCGTATTTTGTTGGTTCTGAGAAGATTTTGTTAATTGAAAATGGTGTTGATACGAAACAGTTTCATCCGTCTGCAGACAGCAAGAAAGAATATCGAAATGAGCTTGGCATTCCTCAAGATGCCACTTTAGTCGTTTCTGCATCTCGGATGATTCTTCAAAAAGGTGTTGCTCAAGGTATCCTAGGTTTTCATAATTTTCTTAAAGAACTGCCTAGTGCACATTTGTTAATAGTAGGTGATGGTAAAGAAAGAGACAGCTTGAGCAAGTTGGTAGCAAATTGTGGTATTGAAGATAAGGTTACTTTTGTAGGATCTAAGCCTTACTCTGAGATGCCAAAATATTTCCAAATGGGAGACATCTTTTTATTTCCTACATTAAGGGAAGAGGGTGCGCCATTAAATGTGCTATAAGCACTCGCTACAGGTTTGTCAGTGGTCGCATCACAATATCTGTATGAATCAGAGCACATATCGCCACATATATATTTCGTTAATCCAAGAAACGCAAAGGGTGTTGCCAAAGGTTTGCTAAAAGCCTATCGAAGTCGTGATAATGCACCCCAACTATCTAGTAATTATTCCATCCCAAGTGTTTCTCAGAGATATGTCGATCTATTTGAAAAACTTGGGCGAGATAGACTTAAATGAATGCTTTTATAGACAGCTCGTATAACTGGTTTAAATTGAGTAATGATTAAATCAGAAAACTTAAAAAATATTGCCCTTGTTCTACCGGCATCAACCTCTTTTTTCTTTTTATTTCAAAGAGGGCTTAGCACATCAGCTTTATACATCGCATGCGTAATGGGACTTATTTTAACTATTTTTTCAAATGAAGGGGCATTTAAAAAAAAGGAAAGCAATATTAGTTGGACGAAAATAATTATTATTGCATGCTTAATACCTATTGTATCATTAGTGTTTTATGCTGCTGCTGAGACACCTTTTTCTTATTTGGATTCTCCTTACTCTATTGTATTGACAATGATTCCGTTTGTTATTTTTCTTAGGGTGCTCGACAAAGAGGAGTTGCTTATATATAGCCTAATTATTTTGTTTATAAGCTCAGGAATTATATCGCACTGGTTAGGGAGTCAAGATGATTATGGTGCGAGAGTAATATCATCTCGATACTTTAAATTATTGTATTTTGCACCGCTGTTGGTTGCTTTCAAATGGATGAATATTGATTGGAAAAATTACATTCTAATTTCATTTGTAGGGGTTATAGTATCAGCATTCGTAACCGTGTTTTCGTATTGTTGCATAGACTTATCATATGGCTATTTGATTAATGAATTTAGGG
>JAPUHH010000197.1 GCA_027297825.1 Gammaproteobacteria bacterium | reverse complement strand
AGCAACAACAATCGCCAACGCACCCAGCGGCCCGACTGACCCAGACGCGTGGGTAATAGCAAAGAATCCACCTACAGCACCGGTTACAATACCCAGAATACTTGGATTTTTATACTCGAACCATTCTATAAGCATCCAGCTCAGGCCAGCGGCTGCAGTAGCGATTTGCGTCACTAACATTGCCATTCCAGCCACATTGTCTGCTGCCAGCTCGCTTCCAGCATTGAAACCAAACCAACCGACCCATAACATGGCACCACCAATAAACGTCAAACCCAGGTTATGTGGTGGCATCAGCCTTTTTGGATAGCCCTGACGACGTCCTATCATCAGCGCAGCAACCAATCCAGCAACGCCTGCATTAATGTGTACGACTGTTCCTCCGGCAAAATCAAGAATCCCTTGGTTTCCAAGCCAGCCACCTTCGCCCCAGACCCAATGGCAAATAGGGGCATACACGAAAGCTAACCAGAATGTGGTAAACAATAATAATGCTGAAAACTTCATTCTCTCGGCAAACGCACCCACCATTAGGGCTGGTGTTATAATGGCAAAGGTCATTTGAAAGGTAATGAATACAGTCTCGGGAATCGTACCACTCATGGAATCCACACTGAGCTGTTTCAAAAACAGGTTATCCAAACCACCCCAGTATGCCCCCTCATCACCAAATGCAATGCTATATCCAAATATCAACCAAAGGACACTGCATAGACAAGTAATCGTGAAACAATGCATCATCACCGAGAGTACGTTTTTGGCGCGAACCATTCCCGCGTAAAATAAGGCCACTCCCGGAATCGTCATGAATAATACGAGTACCGTCGCAACCAGCATCCAGGCAGTGTCGCCTGAGTTTAACTCGTCTGCAGCCGCATTTAATGGCAGTAATAGTAGTAAGAATGCAGTCCCAAATCCTGTTAGTTTATTTGTTAATATTTCACATATAGTTGATTTCATGTTTTTTGCCCCCAATAAGTCCAGGTTATGCAACTCCTTCAATCCCAGTATTATGTTTGCCGATGTCTATTGCTTGATCTATTGTACTAGTGATAATCCTACCAATCGCCCTATCACCTGCTGTTGCATCCAGAATAGCTGAGACAGATGAATCCAGCATATCGTTATCAACCACAATATCCACTCGGAGAAAATCAAGGTAGTCAGTGATATAGGTAGTACCTCTGTAATGTTCGGTAAAACCACCTTCAACCGCCGAAGCTTTAGCATTCATTACTAGCAAATACTTCACCCCTGCTTTTTTTAATGATTCATTAATATTATCAAGCTTATCTGGATCCACTATCGCTGTTATTAGTTTCATTAATCTGCTCCTCTTGTAAGCATATACGGATTACCTTGGCAAAATATTTGCCTTAAACAAAAAAGGAATCAAGCTACAGAATTTCTTTTTTCAACAACTACAATTACCCAAGTTAATTACTCTATGTTAGCTTAACTTGAATTATATCTAATAAAATGAAGGCTCTAAAAACTGGACTGTTCACTTGATTTAATTTTCCTTTTTAACTAATTAGTTCTAACAATTCTATTAACGCAGATAACTGCGTTAATCTAAGTACCCTTATCTTTCAACTAATTTAGTATATGTTTTATTGATGCATAGTTAGGATAATCTTGTTCGTACAGGGGTGAATGATTCGATTACTCTAGTGGTTAACTGCAGTGCAAAATAGGATCTGCCGATAGTGTACGGGCTCGACTCGCCATATTGTGGCAGATAAAATCAATTTATACTTACCACGCATCTGTTACACGGTCACAAAATATTTTTGAAACCGACCGTATTTTTATATTAATCATTAGGTCCGGTATAAAACACCCTCCATGTCCCCGAGTAAGAGGATCCGGTATTCTTGACAAGTGAAGAGAAAGTTCCTTCCAGCATTTCTCCTCCGTATAACTGTCCTTCAAAAACCGTATGTACCTGACTTTTTAGTGACGAATCATAGAATGGAGTGAGTTTCCCGGCCACTTTGCCATCTGATATTTCAACAAATGTAATTGTCAATGGCTTCCTTTTTTCACCACCGGATCTTCGTCTCAAAGATGAACCAGGTTTGCCAACTTTTTGTTTTCGTCCTGACACCATCAAGACTCCCCCAATAGCTCTATTTTTCTCTGCGGACAGAGAAAATGAGATATAACCTTGTCTATCAGTCTCTTCACTTTTATATTCCCCAATCCATCTACCATCCAGTGCCTGCATATCTATCTTGTCGCTGGCAACAGCAAACCGCTCATTAGGCATATCCTCAGCAAATAAAGTAGGACCAGCCAACCCTGATGCGAACAATAAAACGGTAATTTTTATTGAGTAAGGTAACAATTGGATCGTGCGTTTGCTTCTGACAAAGAAAAAATTAAAGAATTTATCCATGTTTAAACTCCTATTTCTTTGTAAAATATATGATGGCATGGAACACAATATCCGTGCCATAGAGATGAGAATATGTTTATACATACTTGACAAAGCCAATTCACTATGATTTTCAAGTTTGTCCGGGTCAATAATTGCGGTTATCATTTTCATCGTATCATCCCCCTATTCTGGATTAATGGAATGTAGTGTTAGGATTTTTGTCAAGACATACACATACAAACACGTGCATGTTGTCATGAACATGCAGTGCGGTGGCAAAGCCTTTGGTTATTTCGGATTCGAGTGTTTTGCGTGCCGATTGAAAGGCGGTCTGAAAGAGTTGGGTGTCCCTTTCTTTTTATGCGCTTTGTTTTCGTCGGCTGCATTAGAAACTTCTTCGAGCAATGCAAAATCCACCTTTTCTACGGATCCCTGTTTTTTGTAAATCCGTTTAAAGGGTGGTCTGCCACGATGAACAACCCCAGCTAAAATCATTTCATCTGATTGTTCAACTGAGTTTGCATTAAAACTAAAAGGATTTGCGTGGGCCGTACCGATTACACTTATTACGAGTATAAAAACAGGTGTAAAAACACCTACTAACACTTGACTGGAGTATTTCATTTTAATGTTCCCCTTATTTTCACCTATCCCAACAATTGTTGAGATAGAGCGGGTCTCAATTTTTTACGACTTATGACTGAAAAGTATAGACTTATAATCACAGCATTATAAGGGGGTAACTTCTGACCCATTATGGTGCGTTTGTGTCCCCAGTTGCACAGGAATAGTGCAATGGGAATTGGGCTATTTCTAAAAACACTGAAAATACAAACGGTTACGAAATGGCACGTTTTCTGCTCGTTGGATAGTTATAAACTTGCAATGAAATAGCTATTATCACGATGTATAGACTTGGATTTTTGCTTATCTTTCTGTGCGCATCAGTCGTAACCCGCTCACAAACAGTCAATTTTGATACACACATCCCAATCTATCAAAAGGATTCGGCGACATTCTATATCTCCGCTCTTATTAGCGGCGAAATCATGACAGAATTTGTGATTGATACCGGTTCTGGATATGTGACGATAAACAGTAAAACCATCGCCATATTAGAAAAGGGTGGAAAAGCCTCATTTTTAAAAGAAATTAAAGCCGTAATGGCAAACGGAAAAGAGATTGTCGTTCCGGTGTATAATGTAACCAGCATTAATCTTGGTAGTAATTGCCTTATACAGGATATTGAGGTCGCCATTCTGCCAGGTTCCCGCCGCAATATTCTTGGTCTTAGTGCATTAACGAAAACGGCACCGTTTGCGATAGATACTTCACCCTTATCTTTGTTATTAAGTAATTGCAGTAATAAGGCGTAAATTCATTCCAACGTCTCCTTCTGGCACAAAGCGGACGTAAGCATTGGTGGATTTTACCTGTTTTTAATGTCCGCTTTACCCCCGAAAGCGGACGTTAGAACTGTGGCATGGGTGGATACTCGACGAGCAAGATGAAATGCAGCGGCGCTTGAGGCAACCTAATTGAATATGTATTTGTTGGCACTTCACCTGGTCAACAATGCCAGATTTGACCCCGTCTGAATGTCCGCTTTACCCCCGAAAGCGGACGTTCGGGGAACCCTGGGAGGAAGGTCCGCTAACGACCCAAAGCAGCCGTTCGACAAATCCCACAATTTGTAGTGAATAGCCCAGTAATTTGGGGGAACTCTGTTAGGATTTAAGGGCAGATTCTTATCGAGGGGATCCAATGCTAAGAAACTTTCTTGCCTTACTTCTAGTTTTTTCACTGTCATCTTATGCCCAGACAGACATTGAATCTGCCAAGGCAGCTTACGAGGCGGGTGATTATGAAGCAGCCTTAGAAATACTTATTCCT
>JAPUHH010000196.1 GCA_027297825.1 Gammaproteobacteria bacterium | reverse complement strand
ACTCGCATTCATACAATGCGGGTTATTCGTTTATATGTAAATCAAAGCTTAACTTTAAACAACGAATTTAAGCTTGATGACGCCAGCCGACACTATGCGGTCAATGTTCTACGTCTGAATAAAAACTCATCTCTTATTTTGTTTAATGGTGATGACTATAATTATACCTGTGAGATTATCGCTTTTAATAAAAAAGTTGTAGAGGTAAAGATTACCGATCAAATCACAGCAGCCAAAGAGTCGCCACTGGAAACAAATTTATTGCTAGGAATCTCTAAAAGCTCACATATGGATTATGCTGTTCAAAAAACCGTCGAGGCCGGCGTAACAAACATTCATCCTATAGTGACCGAACGCACAGTAACTAAGCTTTCATCTAAATCAATCACGAATAAATATCAGCATTGGCAAAAAATTATGACTACTGCCTGCGAGCAGTGCGGGCGCGCCACACTACCTACTCTGCATGACATAATCACATTTGAAAACTTAGATAATTTAAGCAAAAATACACATGGCTTTGTTTTAGATACGAACTCCGGCCAACCGCTTACTCGCTCTAGCCAAGATGTTGTTCGCTCTGTTTGGTTTTTAGTAGGGCCAGAGGGTGGCCTTACACAATCCGAAATCAATATGGCAGTTAAAAAGGGTTATCAAGCCGTGGCTTTTGGCCCACGCATACTTCGAACCGAAACTGCAGCGGTATCCGTTATCGTGAGTGCGCAATTGTTGTGGGGAGACCTAGCTGCCACGCAGTCTTAACCTCTACTTAGCTTGCGCGAGCAACAAGTATAGATTCTAGCTTTTCAAAATTCGGAATAGCTAATTCCTTGCTTCCAATTTTGACGTGATGTGAAATTACTTCTGAATGCTTGCTCATCATGCCTGCGTGATTATGCAGGGCACGACTGTCTAAAATTAATGGGCGCGGTATAGATTGCACTTCTAAAGCATAGTAAGGAAATACATCATTATTTTCCACGGCGTAACAAATAACCACACGCAAATTTTCCGACTTTTTGACCCTTGATTGATTACAGAGCAATTCAAAAGAAATTAACGGCAATATATAGTCTCGCCAATCAATCTCTCCTATCAACCAATCACTATCGTCTTCTGCGAATTGTATATTTGGCTTAAATACAACTTCTTTGACTATTGATTTTGGCAACAATGCATCATAACCACTTAATGGCAGCAACAGGCAACTAAGCGTTGAATAGGTTGTAGTTTCAGCTAATGACATTTTGATGCAATACAGTTTCTATATTGGATAGCAATTCCGTTTCATTATAAGGCTTGCCTAGATATTGCTGCACACCAATATCCAATGCGCGCTGACGATGTTTCTCGCCCGTGCGAGAAGTGATCATTATAATCGGCACATCTTTTAGACGCTTAGTACTCCTCACATATGTAGCTAATTCATAGCCATCCATGCGCGGCATTTCGATATCTAACAAAATCATATCAGGAGTGAAGTCCTGTAAAACTTGAATAGCATCTATACCGTCTTTAGCTGTAACAACTTTATAGTTATTGCGCTCTAAAAATCGAGTCGTAACTTTTCGTATTGTGATTGAATCATCTACTACTAACACCGTTGGAATTTTATTCTCAGAGGTATTGCCATTGCTCTGATCTATGTGCTCTAACTGCTCGATCGCGTCCATACGCATCAAGCCTTGAATATCTAAAATAAGTACCACACTACCATCGCCCAATATTGTCGCACCTGACACGGCTGGTAAGCGACTTAACTGCGAAGCTAATGGTTTCACAACAATTTCACGACTACCTAACGTTGCCTCTACATGTATGGCTAAACGTGTATCGCCAGAACGTACTAACAAAACTGGTAACATATTGTCAGCGCCATCTAATTGAGGATGGCCCACACCAAGTAATGTGCCTAAATGGCATAGACGATATTCTTGCTCAGCATAGTGGTAAGTTGAATTATTTTTTACGTATTTTTCTTTTAATTCATGAGTAGACAATCGCACTATACCTTCAACACTTGCTAACGGCGCAGCATAAAACTCATCTCCACATTTAATTAATAACGCTTGCACGATCGCTAAAGTAAATGGGATACGGACTGTAAATTTCGCTCCCTCTCCAAATACTGAACTTATTTTCAGAAAACCACCAAGTTGCTTTAATTCATTAGCGACTACATCCATTCCCACGCCACGCCCAGACACTTGTGTAACCTTACCTGCGGTACTAAATCCTGGTGTTAATATTAAATTCAATAAGTCACGCTCATTGATATCTGCATTTTCTATCAAGCCTAGCTCTAAAGCTTTTTTCTTAACTTTATCTGGATTTATGCCCGCACCATCATCTGCAACATCAATGACAATTTCAGCACCTTCGCGACTCACGGTAATTAATATTACTCCTATGCTGGGCTTACCCGAGGCCTCACGTCGTGATTTATCTTCAATGCCGTGTGAGATTGCATTTCGTATCAAATGCTCAAGTGGCGCTACAATTCGATTTAATATTGAGCTATCTACTTCCGTATCAGCGCCAATTACTTTTAAATCCGCATCTTTACCTAACTCTCGTGCAGTTTGTCTAACAATACGTTGCATGCGCGGCACAAGCTGATTAAATTGCACCATGCGTGTGCGCATCAAACCCTCTTGCAAATCCGAACTTATGCGATGCTGCTGCTGTAATAACATTTCAGAATCGCGCACTTGCTCAAAAAGAATATCTTTAACACTCAATAAATCATTAACACTTTCTGCTAGTGAACGAGATAATTGATGTATGTTCGAATAGCGATCCAGCTCCAAAGGATCAAAATCTTCCCGGTCAGGCGATTCATTAGCGTGTCGCGAAAGAATTTGAGCTTCTGTTTCAATTTCTAAATTACGCAATTGATCACGTAATCGATCAACAATTTGTTCAAATTCTTTAATACTGGTGGTGTATTCACTACTCACTTGTTCTAAACGAGCCTGAAATATATTCACTTCGCCAGCATTATTGACTAAGTTATCAAGCATACCTGCTGGTAATCGAATTGCCTGCTGTGGAGCAATTACAGGCGGGGTAGCTTGCGGTTTATCTTGGTTTACCACTGAGCGCAAAACTGGATTTTTGACAACTGTTTTTTCTTCGTTCTGATTTTTTTCTATATGTTTATTCTTCGCAGATACCGCAAAAGCTTGGTCGCTAATTGCTTCTGCAGCCTCGAGAGGACCATCACCAACTCGAGCTTCATTCAATTCAGCAATTAAATTCGTGGCGGGATAAACGGGACGTTGTGCGACTGCGTCATCTATCATTCCATACAACGAATCAAGACAGCGTTGAAATAATGAAAACATACCATCAGTCGCTGCAATTTCACCTTTTGCGACTGGAATAACAACAGACTCAAGCGCATGACAGAAATCCCCTAAGTTAGCATAGGCAACCATGCGCGCACTGCCTTTTAAGGTATGCAGTTGTCGGCGAAGCTCTAATACTGAATTTTCATCAGTAGAATTTGCTTGCCATTTTTCTAGACATTTACCACAAGTTGTTAATATATCACTAGCCTCTTCAAGAAATATTGCAACTAAGTCTGCATCTTTTTCTTCATATAAATCCAAACCATCTGTGATAACTTCTGTAGAAGTATTGGCTTCAGTCAAACTAACATGTTGCGTTTCCATATTTTCTAGTTCTTGATGTTCTTCTGGTGTTGCAACAATTTCTTGCAATACAGGAATCTCAATACAATCTAAGTCGTTTACTTGCTTTAGCAGCTCAACATCTACAATAGAAAGTTTCAGATTGTCGCCATATTCTGTAATTACCTTTTTAAACAATTCAATACAGTTACTTACAATATCAAGGTTTTCGCCAACAACTCCTTGGGATTGCTTATTACATTCTTGACAAAATTTCTCGAGAGGAGCGCAAATTTTAGCAATTGCGTCCACTCCAGCGGTGCGCGATGACCCAAGCAGTGTATGCAGTGTATGCAGCACATTTTCATCTACTATTAGTTTTTTCGCGTGTTTATTCTCACCAATGCTTGCCTCAAGCATTGAGATATGTTGAACAGCCTCTTCAATAAAGATTTTATTAAGTTCAGCATCAAAATTATCATCACTATCAAAACTTTCAGATGCTTCTGTAGCATCATTTTGCACGACAATGTTATCTTCAACCTTGATCGCTACAGCAGAGCTATCGTCCTCCAAAGCATTCGCCCTGAAAACTTCTTCAGTCGTAATAGAATTTATACTTTCATCTGAATCTATTTTTGCATTATCATTTTCAATAATGCTGTTGCGCTGTGTGTAAAAATGTTGCACTGAAGCAATAAGCGCTTGAATATCAATGCTGGGTGTTTGCCCAGACTTTAGTTGAATTAATAGCTGTTGAAGCGCCGCAATAGATTGCTTAAGTATTCCATACAGATCTGCAGTAACATCAAGAGTATTGTCGATCACTTTGTTAAGAAGACTCTCAAACTGCCAAGAGAATTCGCCAATAATTTCAGCTCCAATTAAACGCCCACTGCCTTTAAGAGTATGGAATGAACGTCGCGTTGTAATCAAAGCTTCTTCATCCTGAGAATTAGCACACCATGCAGAAAGATTACGAGATATTTTTTCTATTTCTTCTTCGGCCTCTTCAATAAAGATTTCAATTATTTCATTATCTGCAAATTGCTTTAAAGCTTGTAATTCTTTATCTGCACCATCCTCCTTTATTACAATAACGTAAGAGGATGAATCAAGTTCGCGATAGGGAAAACTTTCTTCTTCTAACAGCTCTGGAGGTAGCGGTTGCGCCTCATCTGCAGCTTCAGATTTATCCACATCATCTTCAAACCCTGTCAAAGAAGGTAAATCTATAGCCGCCTGCTCTTCAGCATTATTAGGATCTATAGCTTGATTGTTAGCACTCAGCTCATATTCGATTTCATCTAACTTGAGTGAGCTAGTGGCTTCCAGGTCTACTTCAACAACACCAAACGTTTCATCACCAGCATTTAAGTCAAGTGTTAAGTTTTTACTTTCCGCCTCACTTATAAAGGAATTTAACTCGGTCTCAGCATCTTTGATACTAGTTTCCTGAAGTTCTGCAAATTCAGGTGATAGCTCATCTCCCTCGTCCTCACTAAGAGTTTCTGCATTCACCTCTTCTGTAGAATCTACTTCAACTGATGAAAACTCATCCATCGAGAATTCTTCACTGTTTAGAACATCAGGTTTGATTTTTGCTTCAGCTTCCGTTTCAACTTCAGCTTTATTTTCTTCTGCAGTGATTTCGTCAAATGATTCAGGATCAATGGAGAGACCTAGAGATGTAGCACTGAGATCTTCTAGTCCGTTGTCTTCAGAAATTTCAGTGTTTTTTTTTCCTATTTGACTATCTTCAGCAAGATTTAGCGACTCATCATCAAGAAGTTCATTTACGGCTATCGTCTGCAAGGAATCACCTAAATCCGAATTTACCGCTTCAGCGCCTACCAACCTAGAAACACTTTCTATGCCATAACGGAGGATGTCTTTTGGATTATCTTCATTAGCAATAATGGCTTCTAGATAGCACTCAACACTCGTAACAGTATCAGCCAGTGCGTCAAGCTTTTCTGGCTGGCTACTTAACTCTTCCGCAGCTTGGCTACCGATAAGGTAAGCTTGAACATTTTTCAATATCGCAGCCACATCATCCAACTGCAGAATTGACAGTGCGCCTATAATTTTACGAAAACGATCTTGAGTTTCTTCGAGTTTTACTTCATCTTCTGGTGAAGACAATACTTGCGAAATTGAATTTTTAGCCTCTTCTAATTCAGTAAGCGCCTCTGCTATAGTCTGTACTTGAATATTTTTAAGTTGATTGTTTTCAATCCGTAAATCAAGGTTTGCATCATCTACCTCATCCACTGACTGAATAAACGGTTTATCGGAGAAGCGATAATTAACAAAGTTTTCAACGATACTTTCTACTTTAATCAGTGTTTCAGCAACCTTTACAAAACTATCATCTGCATGCTCCAACTCATCTGCTGACAATCCTTTCAAGGTGGTCACTTCACGCATCACTTCTATTCGGGGCTCTTCCAAACCAAGCATACTTAAAGTATCTGCAATTTTTTGCAGCTCTTGCCCAATCTTATTGACACTTTCAGGCGAACGATTTTCACTATGCACATATAGTTCAATGGAGTCTTTCACCGTCGCAATATCTTCATGCAACGCCTTTGATACCGCCTGCAGCACATCTAAATTAGGGCCAGCAATACCTTCACGCATTTGATCAATCGCTAATTCATTTGGAATCAAATCATTTAAGCCGTATGCGTCCTTAACTTTATTTACAATTCTTCCTCGCTCTTGCGCAATGCCAACATAGTAGAGTAAATTTTTAATCAATCCTGTTGGAATATTATTTGCAAATTCTACTTCGTCATATTTAACAAAGTTTTTAATTTGCCTATCCACTTGACCTAGTAAAGATGCCAACCCTGCGCTTGTATGCAGCGTGCCAATTGCCAATGCCTGTGCAACCGCACTGCTGATCCACCATAGTCTTTGCGATGCAAGTTCTTTTGAGCACTGGTGCAGTCGTATAGCAACTTTACATATCTTAGTAGCAGCAACATCAATATCTTTATTTTGAATTAAACCAACTAGGCCAAACTGAAATCCATAGCGAATTTTCTTAGCATATTCTTGCGCAGGCATGCCAAATGTAGCATTAACATTTGGAACTTCTATGTCATCTAAATTTGGGAAAAATAAAATATGCTCAGACAGCAAAGGCGCTTCTCTTACACCACGCAAATCATTTAGCAGTGGGAGCAAGACAATAGGTACATCTCGGCGCCCCATCTGAACGTATTCAAGATAGTCAGACATTTGTAGAATTCCGCGCGACAGAGTCTCTTGCGCTTTATCTTTTTGCTTTATGGACTCATCGATCAAGCCATCGACCACATCGCCCATTTCTCGAGCTAAAACTGCAGCACCATTAAATTGTATTAGTTGTAATGTACGCTCAATGAGTGTGAATGATTTAGTAACATCTTTTAAAGATGCAACGTCTGACTCATCTTCAATATAGGATTGCAATTGGCTACGTGCGTTATCGATAATCGTATCGATCTCATATTTAACTTTTCTTACCGCAGCTTTTTCTAAAACACTATTTTGCATTTTCATCTTTGTTAAAACAATTCAACTAATAAGCTTGGTTTCTTACGAGGCAAGTCTTCGCTCAACTACATCTTCATCTTCGACAGTTTTTGGTAATTTAAAGCCAGCAACTGAACGCTTAAGCTCTTGCGCTAATGTTGTAAGTTTTCCCACCCAACTCGCGGTATGACTAGCACCTTCAGAAGTTTGCATAGTGATTTCCTGAATAACATTCATAGTTTTAGTCACCTTGCTTGCGACCACAGTTTGCTTACCCGTTGCATCGGTAATATTTTGAATGAGTGCAGCTAAATTGTCAGATACAGATTCAATTTCAGCCAAGGCATCGCCCGCATTGGCAGCAAGTTTTGCGCCGCTTACAACATTGGAAGTACTTTGCTCCATCGAGATCACCGCTTCGTTGGTATCACTTTGAATAGTCTTAACCAATGCTTCAATTTGCTTCGTTGCGGTACCTGCACGCTCCGCAAGCCTTTGCACTTCATCTGCAACTACCGCAAAACCTCTGCCGGCTTCGCCTGCGGTCGATGCCTGAATGGCTGCATTTAATGCCAAAATATTTGTTTGATCAGCAATTTCATCAATCAATCCAACGATATCGCCAATCTCCTGTGAACTTTCACCTAAGCGTTTAATTCGTTTAGAAGTTTCTTGTATTTGCTCTCGAATTGTATCCATTCCATCAGTCGTACGACTTACCGCTTGCGCACCTTTGTGTGCAATATTTACAGATTGTTGCGCAACTTTTGCAGAGCTGTTTGCGTGCTCGGCAACTTGTTCAATCGATCTTGACATTTCTGAAATTGCGGATGTCACATTGGCAATTTCTCGTGCTTGTTTTTGACTTGATTTGGTTAACTTCTGAGTTGATTTTTGTGTTACCTCTGCCGCAGATCCTACTTGTTTAGAAGTATCGTTAATTGTGTATACAAGATTACGTAATGCATCAATAGAATAATTTACCGAGTCTGCAATTGCGCCAGTAATGTCTTCTGTAACCGTGGTGTGCACCGTTAGATCACCTTCGGCAAGGTTAGTCATCTCATCCAACAGTAGTAAAATGGCTTGCTGATTTCTTCTGTTTTGTTCATCCACTGCTGCAAGTTGTTGTCTTACCTTGCCACCCCATTTGTTCGTGAGAATAAGAAAGATGGCTAAACTTGCCATGCCCAATCCAAATACAGCTATTGAAAAAAGACTATTACTAGAACTAATCCCGAATATATCACCCAGATCAAAAGCCAACACCGCCATTGAAAACATAATCAAAATAGACAGCAGTGCTAGAATAGTTAAGGTAGATTTGCTCGCTGAGCTGTCCTTGTTTTTTCGAGCAATGGATCTGGGTAAGGCCATATCTAAATTATCCCTAATAGAAGCTAATGTAATCGTCAAGCTTTGCTACTTTCCGTATTATGTGGATATCGCTGACAAGTCGACTCGACAGTAAAATTCACACCTAGAATCAATAAGATCCATACACTAATGATACGGGTGATCGACCATTACTAAGGTATTGCTGTGTCGTGAAAATACTCACTTTTGTCGGTTAGCGGTGCTGCTCAGCGAGTAACATCGCTAACTGCGATAGGCGCCCACTATGAGCATGTGATGCAGTTCAAAAATTATGGAGCCTCTGATTTATTCTGGACGAAGTAGATGGTGAAATAAATTTTCCGATTCAAGACGCGAATTCCACGTAATAGCAAACTATTATGAGACAGCATGGATGCAGGTGGTAGGGCCATGCAAGGAGCGATTGCCGAACTTTGTGCTCGGCAAGAAATGCCCTTGGGGTGCGACGTTGAAGCTTGCCAGTTTGGGCAAGCTACAAGCTCATGAATCGATCAGAGGTTCTTTAAACTAGGCTCTGCTAGCCAATTTCTTAAAGCGTTCGTCTGACAATAAATTATT
>JAPUHH010000195.1 GCA_027297825.1 Gammaproteobacteria bacterium | reverse complement strand
AATCCGGAATAGGGGCTACAGCAGAGCTAGTATTACCGCGCACAGGAATATATGACTAATGGTACTGAAAATAATAAAATCTATTTAGTCGATGATGATCGTATTGTTTGTCATTCACTTGGTTTGATTTTACGTAAGTCTGGCTATGTTGTAGACGTGTACTATTCTGCAGAAGCATTTCTTGAGCAATATGAAGACACCGATACAGGTTTTTTGGTCGTTGATCAGTGTATGCCTGGATTGACGGGATTGGAATTACAGCAGGTGTTAGTAGAAAAAAATGCCAATCTCAAAGTTATATTCATTACTGCCATGCACGAGACCGTCAACGAAGTGGCACTCAAAAATGGCGCTATTAAAGTGTTTGAAAAACCATTTGATCCCAAAGGACTCGTTGATTTATTAGGTAGTCAAGTTACTCTCTATGAGTAACAACGTTGTTATAGAAAATAATCATATAGAACGATACATAGCCAAGCCCGGCATTTGTACAGGATAATTTGGCTGTATGATTGGTATATGCGTTCTTGAACCCTTGTTATAAAATACGGTCAAACTATCGTATAATCCGTTTCTATTAAAATCCAAGGTGTTGAATATGCTACTTAAAGTAAGCAAGAGCAGTGATGTGAAAGAATCTCAGGTCACGGATGAGTCGTTATATAGAGATCGTCGTAGATTCTTACAGGCCTCAGCTTCCCTCACTGCCATGTCTTTAGCGCCATCATTATCAATGTGGCCAGCCATAGGGTCTGCAAGTATCGATTTTAATAAGATTGGGAAAAGTGATTTTTCTATTGATGAAGAAACGACTCCGTATGATGCGGTGACTTCTTACAATAATTTTTATGAGTTGGGCTTAGATAAAGGCGATCCTAAACGCAATGCACAACACCTCAAGGTTAAGCCTTGGAGTGTTAAAGTGGAAGGTGAGTGCGAAAAACCTGGCGAGTACAATTTAGAAGATTTTATTTCTCCTGGGAAAGTAGAAGAACGAATTTATCGACTACGTTGTGTTGAGGCTTGGTCTATGGTGATTCCTTGGGTAGGGGTTGAATTAGGGCCCATATTAAAGCGCTTTCAACCAACCTCAAAAGCGAAGTTTGTACAATTTAAGACCATTCTGGATCCAGATAACTTACCTGGTCAAAAACGACCCGTATTAGAATGGCCTTATCGAGAAGGATTGCGTATTGATGAAGCCATGCATCCTTTAGCGCTATTGGCCGTAGGTTTATATGGTAAAGAGATGCCTAATCAAAATGGTGCTCCACTTCGACTAGTTATGCCATGGAAATATGGCTTTAAAAGCATTAAATCAATTGTAAGTATTGAGTTTACTGAAGAGCAGCCTGCTACAAGTTGGAACATTACTGGACCTAGAGAATATGGTTTTTATTCAAACGTAAATCCAGAAGTTGATCATCCGCGTTGGAGCCAAAAGCGTGAACGAAGAATTGGTGAGTTCTTAAAACGTGAAACACTACCTTTTAATGGCTATGCAGATGAAGTGGCTAGCATGTATGCTGGTATGGATCTCAAGAAAAACTTTTAATATGGGTTGACCATATTATTATCTAAAGTTAAGACTTAAATAAGAAGTATTTGTGTCAACCTCATCTGCAGAAGTATTTGTGTCAACCCCATTTGCAGGAAAATTTGTAAAGTCTGCGTTGTTTACCCTATTGCTGATTCCATTAGCAATTCCAATCTATTGGTTTTACACCAATGCTTTGGGTGCAAATCCTATTGAAACTATAAACCGATGGACTGGAGATTGGGCCTTGAGAGTTTTGCTATTAACGTTAGCAGTTTCTCCACTGAGAAGATTAACAGGTTGGAATAATTTCATTCAGTACAGAAGAATGTTGGGTTTGTTTGCTTTTTTTTATGTTTGTATGCACATATCCTCATACATTATTTTAGACCAATTTTTTGATTTTGGTGCAATATTTGACGATGTAATTAAACGACCTTTTATCACAGCAGGCTTTACTTCATTTTTAATGTTGATTCCTCTTGCAGTGACTTCGACTAAAAAAATGGTCGAAAGACTTCAGCATCGATGGATAATTTTGCATCGACTCATTTATATTATTGGCATGGTAGTCGTGCTACATTTTTGGTGGATGGTGAAAATCGATACACGTGAACCTGCAATCTATGCAGGAATTCTTGCGGTATTGCTTGGATATAGATTGTTTTATTATATTAAAAGAAAAATTTAAAATACAACACAAGCATACACATGACGTCCCCTCATGTAATCGCAATTGATCAGGGCACATATTCCACGCGCGCAATTATTTATAATCAACTAGGTGAGTCCGTTTTTAAAGCTCAACAGCCGGTCAATCTTTTCTATTCAGAAAATAACAATGTTGAACAGAATGGGATACAGATTCTTGACTCATGCAAAGCTGTTCTACATGAAGCTCATGCATACGTTCAACAGCATAAGCTAAAGAACCTCACGGCTGCACTCACCACGCAACGCTCTACAGTAATCGCTTGGGATTCGACTACAGGCGAGGCGTTAAGCCCAGCCTTAAGTTGGTTAGATACACGGGCTCAAAACGAACTACACGCTTTGAGATTAAATAGTAAAGAGGTTAAAGCTCGAACGGGTTTGCCAATATCGGCCCATTATGGTGCCTCGAAATTACGCTGGCTGCTGGAGCAGCATCAAAAGGTTAAGCATGCACGCCAAAAAAATAATCTTTTATTTGGCCCATTAGCCGCATTTTTAATTTTTAATTTACTAGAAGATCGCCCAGCCTGCGTTGATAATGCGAACGCACATCGAACTTTATTATGGAATTTACAGACTAGAAATTGGGACGATTATTTGTTAGCTGCTTTCTCTATTGATTCATCACTGTTACCAAAAGTGGTGCCCAATAGCTATGATTATGGGAAGTTGAGTAACGTAGGTTACCTATTAACTTTAGTGAATGGGGATCAGAATAGTGCGGTGTATGGATATGGAGCACTAAAGTCACATACCACAATTATAAATATTGGCACGGGCGGATTTGTTTTAGCGAACAGTAATAATAAGCCACTACTAGATTCTAGATTACTTGCGAGTATTACTTACAGCTCCGATGTAGAGCAGGAATATGCACTAGAAGGTACCATAAATGGTGCAGGTGCAGCACTCACTTGGGCGGAAGAAGCATGGGGGATCTGCAATATTGGAGAAATCCCTTGGCACGACGTTGATGATGTTCCTATATTTATTAATTCCGTAGGCGGTTTGGGTTCGCCATGGTGGAAAAGTGATCTTTCACCTGAGTTTGTAGGTGTGCATAAGTCCCATTTAGACTACTCCAAGCAGCAATGTAAAGCCGCCTTGATGGAAAGCATTGTTTTTTTGATTGCAACGAATGTTGAAGAAATGAATAAGCATGGTATTCAATCGGATCAGCTGATTGCTTCCGGTGGTTTGAGTGCAGATTCGTATTTATGCCAGCGGATAGCTGATTTGTGCGGAGTACCCGTAACGGTATCAGGCTATAAAGAGGCTACTTCACGTGGGGCAGCCTGGTTAGCGATGGATAGACCGAAGTGGGAAATGCCTGAAACCACGCATTACGAACCTAATAAAGATGCAGCAATTTCTGCACGTTATCAAAAATTTAAAATGGAAATACAAAGACGAGTGCAATGAAGAATAAATTAATTGCACATCGTGGGGATATGACAAGCTATCCTGAAAATAGCATGCTGGCGATACAAGCCGCTACTGATTTGGGATTTTCGTATATTGAAATAGATATTCAACTTTCTAAAGATGCTAAAGCGATCGTAATCCATGATGATAATTTGATAAGGACAACTGGGATTAATAAAAATGTGCGGGAATTAACGGCTGAAAAAATAAGAACCTATTCAGTTAACTTCCAAGGTAAAAGTAAAGAAGATCTGGAATTATTGCACATTCCGACTTTGGAGAAAGTCGTAAATAGATTAAATAGTATTTCAGATGCAACGTTGTTTGTAGAAATAAAAAAACAAAGCATTGAGCACTTTGATTTGCCAACTGTGGTAGATGCGGTATTGCTAGATTTAAAACAAGCAGAATTTAATGCAGTAATTATTTCTTTTGTGGAAAATGTAATTACATATCTGCAACCTCAAGGTGAGTATCCTGTGGGCTGGGTGATAAGGCAATACAATCAAACGAATTTTGAAAAAGCAAAAATAATACAGCCGGACTACTTATTTTGTAATGTAAAAAAGGTAAACCAGCCAGCAGAATTATGGCAAGGGCCATGGAAATGGGCACTGTATGACATAAAAAACCCAGTGTTTGCGTATGAGCTATTGAAACAGGGGGTTTCGCTTATCGAGACGGGTGATATCGTTAAATTAAGTCATTCTGAAGAATTTATCTAGCCAGCGATGGATTGCGATATAGCCATCATAGGTGGAGGCATTCATGGCGTAGGTGTAGCTCAAGCTGCTGCCGTTCGTGGCTATAAAACTATATTACTTGAACAATATGATCATCTTGCTGAGGGCACTTCTTCACGTTCTAGCAAACTCATTCATGGTGGTTTGCGTTATTTGGAACAGTTTGAGTTCTCGTTGGTACGAGAGTGCTTGTTGGAACGCAGTTATTTGCTTAAAAATGCCCCAGATCTAGTAAAACTAACCCCTGTATATATTCCGATATACAAGAATTCTAAACGACCACCCTGGATGATTCGCGCAGGCCTTTCTCTATATGCCTTGCTTGGCAATCTTAGCTGTGATGCTAGGTTTAAAAAAATATCAAAAGCTAAGTGGAATAAGTTACATGGTCTGAGCCAGGAAAACCTATTAGCAGTGTACCAGTATTACGAGGCACAGACGGATGACCGTTTGCTGACCCAAGCCGTGATGAGTTCAGCGCAAGAATATGGCGCAGAACTTTTGCTTAATGCAACAGTCACAAAAATCAAGCTCGGAAAAAACCGATCAACTATTACTTATGTTAATGAACTTCGTCAGAATCAAATATTAACTAGTAAAGTCACCATCAATGCAGCAGGGCCTTGGGTAACAAAGGTGCTTGACTGTGTGCAGCCTAAGCAAAAGAATATAAATGTGGACCTTGTACAAGGTACACACATTATATTGCCTTTAAGACTTGGCGGTGTAATTTTCTATATTGAAAGTCCGCACGACAAACGACCAATTTTTGTAATGCCCTGGTACGGTGAAACGATGGTGGGTACAACGGAAAGTATTTTTGAAGGTGACCCTAGTCTAACTTATCCACATGAAATTGAAATTGAATATTTACTCGATGCATTCACATTTCATTTTCCAAAGTATGAAAATGAAAAATTAAAAGTGAGCGAAAAATTTTCGGGGCTGCGTGTATTGCCAAAAAACGAGAAAAATTCCAATCAACGCTCTAGAGAAGTTATTTATCTGCGTGATTGCCATAAAAACCCTCGTATTTTATCTATTTTTGGTGGAAAGCTAACGTCTTATCGTGCTACTGCACAGCATGTTATCTCATACATTGAAGAATCGCTTCCCAAAGAAAAAGCTAAACTTGAAACTAAAAAGATAAAACTCTCAAAAGCAGGTGAGATTTTTAATTAGATATTAATAGCAGTCATGTGCGATGTATATGAATATGCAATGGTCATATTATTTTTAGTTGTAGCTTCTATTAATTTTCTTATCTGCATATCAAATTCATGCTTTAAATTTTCAAAGAATACTTCAGATAACGGATACTTTCCAGTTGGTAACGCAATGACTTTCTGCTTGAATTTCAAAGTAAAAATGATGTTGTCTTTAAAGAGTATGTGTAGCGCAAAAATCCAGCGCCAGTCCCAAGGGTAAGGTGTGCTAACTACTTGGTTGGTATGTATTGGAAATTTTTCTCCAGATTCCGAAAGGTCATCACTAAAAACTATGGCATGAAATAAGCACACATCATTTCTGCAAATAAGTTTTGACTCCACCAAAGCTGGGTTGTCTGAAATTTGAGCTAAATGTGTATGGATAGATGGGTAGAACAGCTGTAAGAATGCTAACAATTTAGGATAATACGTAACTGAGGTAAGCATATTTCTATAGTGTATCAGTCTCAATCACTTAACATCCCACTATAAGCCCAATCAGGTGTCCGTAATGGGGCTGGACGAGGTTGTAGAGTGCTGGTTGACGATAGTTGAATTAGGTTAGGCGAAAGGAGGCGCGAGGAAGATTTTAAGTAATTCACAGTTAATAAAGTGGTCTAAATTGACCATGTTTTTAACATTTAATGCGTCAAATATTTGACGTTCTAAAATTATATTTTAGGTTTCAGGCCCATCTCTTGGTCGATTCACAAGGTGGGAATCCATTTTCTCGCCTTGTTGACCATAATATCTATTAATTGTTGTCCCTCTCGCTTATGTGCAAATGCTTAATTCGAGAATCACCATCAGAATTTGTTTCAGTTATATATTCATATCCATTAACTAAATCTTTTACATATCGTTTAATTGTAGTTGGAGATATAGCTGCTATACGCTCGATTAAATCATTACGAGTTATCCCGTCATTCAGGCATACCGTAATTAGTATTTCTAAATGGCTCAGACAGAATCCTGGCCCTAGCGAAGAACGCATTTTTACAGCTTGAATTGTATCTTTCCAACATGAAAGAATTATTTCTTCTTCGATCACAAATAATTTCCGTATTCAGCTCGTGCTCGTATTGTAAAGTCATTTGAAAACTTTTAAATGATAGGAACAGAATCGGTCCTACTTAGTTTTATTCTTTAACTAATTTGCTAGTCAGTCTATAGAGCCTAATATGTTCCTATCATTGTAAATTCTTAGTGCTTAGTTAAGATCACTGGCTAAATTGAAAATACTTGATTGATTTTGTGTGATATTTAACAAATCTGGATAAAGGGACATTAATGGAAGACGACTATAAAGTTGTAATGCTGGAAGATATTGATACTGAAGTAATTAAATTGGAAGGCTGGAGACTAGACAGAATGTTTGAAGGCGATCGTGAAAATACCATGAATATTTACGAAACAGCTATGAAATATGCTAGTAAACTCTCAGCCCAGTTTCGAGTAGGTATACGCCCAATAACGCATGATGAATCTATCTTTATGGAAGTGTATAGAAAAGACAAAGCATGATATTTAAAATAATGTTGTAAGGTTTATGGGGAAAAGTATTTAGCTGTTACAAGAAATGTAATAAGGGCGCAAATATCAAAGATCGTTTATTGGTGTTTAGAGTGCGGATGTATTATTAAGTAAAGTTTAATGGTAGTAGCTCAAATCTAATCACCCGAATATGATGGATATAGGAAGTGATTGGTACTTTAATCTCTTTGAATAAACAGTAACACGCCATATTTAAGGCTGAGAAGGTCTATCTAACAGCCACATCTATAGTCTACCACCAATATATTTTATACCTCTCAGCAAAAATCGGAATGTATTTATAATTATTACGCTTTATTTATACATGTAGTACTATTTATACGAATAGAAGGTGTAAATATATTTTATGCAAAATATTTCAATGCTAACTGACTGTTCTTAAACAATGCGCCCGTAGCTCAGCTGGATAGAGTACCTGGCTTCGAACCAGGGTGTCGGGAGTTCGAATCTCTCCGGGCGCGCCATAAATTATAAATAAGTCAACATGTCAGCTAACGCTGACGGTTCGCATCGAAGTTACCGATTCTTTTTAAACTAGTGTAAATCGCATTTTTACCAGCGATTGTAGTTACGTAATGTAGACTGTTATAGATTATCAAATATGCATAGGATCAGAAGCACCAGAACTTGCACGTAGATTAAGTAGTCAAGTTAAACGTGGTGAATGGCAACCATATGGTGACGTGTTTCAGGATGATGATGACGTGTGCCAGACATTAGTTATGTATAAAAAAGGTGAGTGAAATATATTTTACTATTGATCTTACTTGTATCAGTTAACGCACCGGCAACGAATTGGGGTGATGTTCTAAGGAAGGCACAAATTCATGGTGAAGAGGCGCATGCTGAGAGTAGAAAAGAAGCTATCGTTGATGATAGGCAGAGGAAGCAGGAACAGGAACAGGAACAGGAACTTTATAGATCTTGAACGTCAGACACTACAGATTGATCGTGAGCGTATGGAGTTTGAGATGCGCAGGCGTGTGTGCAAGATAGTTTGGATAGGCTGGAGAGCACAGAATTAAATCAGCTAATGGAGCATTACGAAATCCTCAATGCTGCCGATGAGCTTGAGATATATGCGCTACCCATTAATTCTGATTAACAGATCAAGGGCGGCGCATTTATAATTGGGCTATTTCTAGCTAGCGCCTGGATTACCTGAACCTGCACCTGGAAAATCATCATTATTTAGTACATCTCCAGAATGACCTGGTTGACAACCATCATTAACCACGGGTGCACCAACACCTTGATTGCAATGACCGGTTGATTTATAAATCTTATTCGCATTTGCCTTGCTCATGACCATGAGTACTGGTGGTGTATAGATCGCAAACTTTCCTGCTGTTTTTAAAAATTTACGTCTTGATTCTATCTCACTCTAATCTTGTTCCATGTTTGCTTTTCCTTAAGCTGCAATAATTCCGTGCAAAATAGTAGTAATTATCTTACGTTGATGCAGTGTGAAAAGAAAGCTATTGCGCAAAATAGTAGGTGACCTACATCAAGGTTTCGATCTTTTACTTATCTTAAAATATGCCGTATCTTCCATAGTTTAAATAATTAATTATACTAAATACCACTACACCACAGACGGTTGAGACTTATTATTAACTATAAGAGTAATGGTCATATTGCATTTGTTAGGGATATGAGATGATTTTCGATAGCTTAAGTGAGTTTCAACCTGTTTAATAATTATTTATATAGTGCTTTTTAGCTTGAATATTTTGTCGCGCAAATTGCTTTAAGCAGAAAATAAAGTTAGTTAATGGCGGGTGTGAAATGGAGCGAGAACCATAAACAATGGCTTACAGCCAAATAGTATAAGGTCGAGACATCAATTCTTAAAAACTGCTGGAGCGCTTACATCTACACATTGCCTGCGTTGGTGTTAATGAGTAAATGATGCCATGGTATACAATTTTTGCAGTTTTTGTCTTCTCTTGGTAAATAAAATCTTGTTACCATTTGTTCTCAAATCAAATTTTATAGTTAATTATAGCGACGGTGTTTGCATCTATGCCAAGTATTAATAGTCAAATTTATCCGCATTCCAACAGTTCTGTGAGGGTTCATTCAGTTGATGATGAACTCATCGTTTTCGATAGTCGTTCCAAACAATTGGCTCGAATGAACCAGTCGAGCACGATGATATGGAAGTTGCATGAGGAAGATCTGTCTGTGGATGAGATAGCTCAGCAGTTATCACAGATTTATGGAATGGCAAAAGATGAGTTTATTCCAGATATTATTCAAGCGTTAGATGCATGGCAAGCGATGGGGCTATTGGGGAATGATTTCATTCCATTGGCAGATGAAGCAGACGACATGCTTGGTTACATGCAAGCAGTAAAATTATCTTCAAAGTATAAAAAAAATCTTCAACAGGTAAAGTCATATGTATTGCTAGATTCCGAATTCAATATTTTTGCATCAAACTCTGAAATTAAAAATATTTTGCTACCTTTGATTTCTCATTTCCCTAAGGCAAGCTGTAATATTTCTCATGCAATTAAAATAATTAAGGAGGAAAGCTCTTTTATCATTTTAGATGACGATAAGCTGGTTGGGCGCTGCAATGCGGCTAATGAGATTGCGCCTATTGTAAATGGGCATGTGCTTGCAGTTAGTTTTTTGGAAGTAAACTGTCTTTCGGTATTTCATGCAGGCGTGATTTATGCAAATGATGGAGTCGTAATGTTTAGTGCAGGTAGTGGCAGTGGAAAGTCGACTTTGACGGCTGCATTAATGTGTTCTGGTAAATTGTTGTTTACAGATGAAATAGCAATATTAACTCATAATAAAAAAATCCGACCAGCCCCAGGGTGTATAGGATTAAAAGAGGGGTCCTGGAAGGTAATGGAACAATATTGCCCTTCAATTTTTGAGCTAACTACTCATTATCGACAAGATAGTAAAACAGTAAAATATTTACCGCCATTATCTTTGCCTACAACTAACCAACTAGAAAAAGGAGAGCCTGTTAAAGCAATTGTGTTTCCAAAATACTCGATAAGACATGATACAGAACTTGTCTCAATCTCCACTGCTGATGCCTTAGTGAAGTTAACGGATTCGGGGTACTACACAAACCAATCCTTGAGTCATGAATCCGTTGCCAGTTTAATTGATTGGATAAAAGAAATTCCTGCTTATGAATTATCAATAAATGATTTAAAAGAAGCAGTGGGTTTAGTGGGAACGTTGCTGTGAGCCAAGCCTACTATGATGCGTATCGTTTTATTGCAAATGTAGTATCTCCGTTTGTTTCTAGGGATAAAATATTGTACCAACTGACGCAGCATGCACCGCTAGAATGGGAAGTTGTTGCTAAAATTGCCAGTAATCACTCAATTGTGCAGGCCTTATATCCAGAAGTTATTGAAAAAAAATTAGAAGGCTTAATGCCTGATGATTTTATGTCTTATATCAATCATATGCATGCACTGAATTGCAAACGTAATGCGATGATGAGGAAGCAATTAATTGATGCGGTGCTAGTGATAAATAACATAGGTGTGAAACCGCTTTTAATGAAAGGTGCTGCCCATTTGCTGCTGGGCACCTTTTCGAATATAAGTGATCGTTTGATGGTAGATCTAGATATTTTAGTACCCTCGGATGAAATTAAACGCGTCAGCAATAAGTTGATAGCAACCGGATACAAATATTCTGGAGATCATATGGACTTTGTCCATGCTCATCACCACTACCCACCTTTAATCAAACAAGGTGAGTGTGCGATGATTGAACTGCATCGTGATCTAATGGTTCACGAACAACAGCATATATTTCCAACTGAACATGCATGGGCAAATACCATTGATATTACATTGCCAAATATGGCCGAAGCTATTGTACTTGTTCCAGCGTATAGAATATTCCATAGTTTTTTACATCGGTATCTTGTAGATAAGTTTTATCACTTGGGGCATGTTGAGATACGCAATTTGCATGAGCTAGCTAGAACGCAGTTTATATATTCATCTAATATAGATTGGGATGAGATGTTAGCGTATGCACGAGAGCATGGAGTAGTTAAACAACTTTGCGCGAATTTATATGTTGCTAGTAAATTTATGAATATTCTAGGTTTAGATGAGGTAATAAATAGGTCTAATATAGAATCCATGTGCTATTACATCAGAGTTTGTTCAAAGCTTAAATATGATTGGTTTGATGCTTTAGATAAAAAGTTTGCTAGGAGAGTGAAACTTTTGCGCTCTAAATTTAACTGACTTATATGTACATATAAGCTTATAAGGTCTTAAGCTTATAACAAACCTGAAATGGCGCATTTGTGTGGTGGCAATAGGACCCGAACAAGAAAACGCATGCTATTGTCGCTGGCCTAGAATAATAAATCAGGGCTAAAAGGAATGTGTGGAAGTTTTTCTCTAGAGCATTATCCAACAATCATCGTTGACTATTTTGATCTGCCGATGTATCCCAAGTTTAATCCTAAAAGCAATATCTCGCCTTCAACAAATATTCTTACCATATTTAATTCTCCTAGTGGTTATGAGGTAGGGGAGATGCATAGGGGATTGTTCCGCCTTGGGCAAAAGAGGGACAATTTAAACGCCCACTTATAAATGCTAGAAGTGAGAACATATGGGAGAAGCCATCTTTTCGAAATTAGCCAGCCTCATCGATGCATCATTCTTGCAAATCGATTTTATGAATGAAATCGAAGTGAAAGTAAAAAACAATCTTATCAAGTCACTTTAAAAGATTATAAAGACATGGCAGTGGCAGGTATATTTCAAGTCAGCCGGGAGGGTGAATCGCAGTGTTGTGTTATTACCATGCAAGCCAATAAAGAAATGAGTTAGGTCCATCGTAGCATGCCGGTTTTAATGGGTAAAAAGGATTTGAAGAGGTGGATCGATGCAGATGATTAGGAAGAAGTAGATCTCATTATACGTGCATGCTCCAGTGTTGAATTAGAGCTTCATCTAGTTAGTACTTTGTGAATAGCGCGAAAATTAAGGGCAAGGAGTGTATTAGAGGTAATTGCATCTAATTGAACTGAAAAATCACTTGTGCCTAGCAAATGGCTGAATATATTAGATGAATGGCAAGAAACTTACCTAAAATCTGTGACTTACCTGCCGTTAAGCTATTGGAAGTAGCCTTTTGTTGAAAATGGTGCAGATTTTTAATATCACATCCATACAATAGGTTACACCTGTATTACTTAGATAGAAAAGTTATAGGACATAACTTTATATGAAAAGGAGTTTTCATGATTTTAGCCAAAAGTATCCAACAATTTTATCTACCATTAAGGCTGCTGAGGTTCCGTGCAGCAAATAGACTGCATTCCTTAAAAAATAAACCTGAACTATCACAAGACATTACTGAAGAGTCGCGCTTGAGTCGTGAAAAAGTCATAGAGATCTATGACTGGATCGCAAAACTTAATGCGCAATCAAAGGGTGTTTGAGTAGTTCGGAAATTGCATAAGAAATCTACATTAACTAAATTTAGATGGAGAAATAAAATGGATGTAACAAACACAATTCTTATATTTGATGTGATCGCATTACTCGGTATTATGATTTCAAGTGCTGTTTACTTGTATCATCATAAGTACCATTAAAATGGAGCTCAGTTAGAAATCCTAGAGCCCAACTCCAAGCGCTATTTGCGCTTACAAAAAGTAAGTCTCCAATATAAGGGGCTTTTCTTTGGCCATGCAGAGATGCTAACAGGCTAGAATATTTTATATCTTTTTTCTGTACTAAATGATGAGCATCTTAGTGCGCCCATTAAAGCCTCATGGAATTCTTTTGTTTTTTTGTCGCCGATTTCGTTGCGAATACAATCAACTAGTTTCTCGGTAAATTTAATACCATCGTCAGCAATGCGTTCACCTTTAGAAGAGAGCTTTAAGTTAACAACTCTTCTATCTTGTTTGCTATGTTCTCGACTTACAAGTCCTTTTGCTTCTAGTAACTCAAGTTGCCTGCTTATAGTGCCAGAGTCTGTAAAAGTAGCAGCAGATACCTTTGCAGGAGTTGTTGCAAGTTCAAGGAAAATTGATTTAAGTATGCGCCATTGTTGGTAATTAACCTGATGCTTTTTTAAATAGTCTGTTGTTTTCCTGCGTGCAATGCTGTTAATCGTTTCAATGTATGTGACTATGTCTGTATTAGCTGAATGTTTATCTCTATTAAGTACGCGTTTAGTAAATGCACTCTCTTCTTTTGTAATGTTCATGATTGCCTCAATTCATAGTAAAATCTTCCGTTTTTTACCAACCTAGCTAATAGTGCTTAGTAGTATTGTTTTTATCGGAGATCACACTAAATCTACTTGTAATAATATTATGTGAATTAGATAATAGTCTTTATAGACCGCTTTATTTTGTTTGGTTATACAATAACTTAGAATCTACTGCTGCTACTAATAGCAAAATATTATTTGAATAATAGTTGTATTTTATAAGTAATATTATGTAAATAGAGGTAATAATTGATATTGCAGTGGTTGAGTATGCCGTATAATTAAAGGTTGTATATTCCCTTTACATGTTTGTAATGAATTGAAGGGCTTATGCGGATCAATTCGTGCTTAGACTTTAAAGGTTAACGTAAGTATAAATACTTTCTTTTACGATTGGTTAGAATAGTATTTGTACATTGAATAGCAATAAATTAGAAAATTATTAGGATAGTTGGATGGCTTAAGGATAGTTGTGATGAATATTATAGCTATATTGAGTTATTATTATCTATATCTAGAAGCTTAAGATTTTAATGTTTAGGCGGTTAAAAGCTATTTTGTCACTTTTTATGCATCGTTTGACCAGATTGAGATTCACTCACCTTATTATATAAAAATACTATTTGCTTACGATTATTGTTCCTAAGGTCTATTCATGAGCTATTTCGGCGAGAGCACTCTTGAACATAAGGTTCAGTTGTATATGGAGGGTATCAAGAATGCGAATGGTCTCAAAGATTACGAGATTATTCGCATTATGAATAAGGTTGAAGAATATTATAGAGATAATCTTGTATATGAGTTTGATGAAGAAGAAGCCAATACAATTTTACAGGAAGCCAGTGATACTAACATTCAAGCGGCTAAAGATTTTGAAAATACCTAATGTATATTTTTGTATATTATTTTTTAAGTCTTTAAAGCAATTCTTTGTTCTATTCTTCCCCATTTCCGAGAAAAGTGTGACGCTCGTCATGCTATAGTGCGCCACCTGTTGCTTATAAATATGGGAACGCACCATGTATCTATTTTGTGCGACGATAATTAAATATTCAATTAAACCGCTTTTCTTACTCGTCTGTATTTATATTTGCACATCGTCAATCGTTTTTGCGGCGAAGGATATTCTTTCTGCTATTACTCAACCTTCAAATATGAAGGCCGTTGAGCAATGTGTTGCGGATGTCAATCATTATCAGAGTGATGCGTTAGATACTGCTGAGAGACTCTATCAAACTAGTGTTTGCTATATTTGCGCAGGCTGTGATCTCGGATCAGATAATGGACATATGTTTGAAGGCAACCAAGCATCTAATATTGTCCTAGATGATAGCTATACAACTGCATTTCGATTAATGCAACAAGCCGTTGAACTCGGGAGTCGGCAAGCAAATTATGGCTTGGCAATTTTAATTTATGTGAATGATTTAAGTGAGAATAAGCTTACCAAAGTAAAATTTGCTACAAAAATGGTAGGTGAATTTATCGATGCATTGGACAGCGATGAGAAAGTTACTCAAGACGAGATCGATAAAAATACAGAAGAAGTTATAAAACAAGTTAATTCAAAACAACACGAGCTCGATTTCAAAGCAGAAATACACTTCCGCCTTTTAAGTGCAGCACAAGCAGGGCACATGCCATCGCAGTTTGCACTTAGTGAGGTTTACGCAAGAGGGATTGGAGTTGCGCAAAATAAGGTGAATGCTTATGCGTGGGCTGCGACTGCAGTCGCTCAGAATCCTCCATTCGGTAGTGTAAGAAGGGACAGCCAAGCTTTAGAGTTGGATTCGTTTGAATTAAATGAGGCTGAGTTCTTAGCTGAATACTTTATGAAGAGATATACCGATATCTTTGATCGTTCTTCGATTACAGTTATGCGATAAAAAAATATTATTTTTATCGCATAGTTATCACAAATTTATATTTTCATAGTCGCTGGTCTGAAAAAGACTAAGTGATATCGTATGTGAACTCTTGCGGTCTTCATTTGTATCATGCTCTTTGTATTGTAGTACATAGAATAAATTAGATATGTCAAAGACAGATGCGGCAATTAATGGTGTATAGAACCACTAGCCTAACAATACCGATAGCCTAATTATAGACCAGACTATTCAAACAAAGCTCACTGATCAGTTTCGAACTTATTATTTAATCATTGGAATGTTATTTGAATTCACTTTGTATGAGGAATATCAAGGCTACTTTTTATAACTGCGTAATAGTCCTTAAAATACGTTTCAACTTGCTTAATGGGATCATCGATAATATATTATTTATACAGCTGTATTTTACGAATAACACGTATTGAAAGTTCATCAAGCGAATAATGGGTAACTTGATAGATAGGAATTTATCTTATATTTGATGGGTGTGTTGTATAGGTTCGAGTAGATTATATCGCGCATTCTGCTTTACGCTATAGATTTAATGGCTAGTAATTTTGAGTTAATAAGCTGCTTACTAGTTCATGTAGCTTTGGTGCGGTCGCTTTGCTGCAGTCTATGGGTAGGCCGGCGATTACTTTTATTTTAGGCCATAATTTGCGAGGTAATCCTTGCATTGGCCTCCCGCCTCGGTTGCTGAAATAACTACCCCATAATCCATCTAATGCCACCGGCACGACGGGGACAGGTGTTTCCTCAAGTATGCGTTCAATGCCTGGTCTAAAGGCATCTATTTGCCCATCTAGCGTTAATTTTCCTTCAGGAAAGATACCTACTACATGGCCAGCTTGCAGCTCCATGGCGATTTGGCTATATGCATTTTCTAAAAGCACAGCATCTTCTTTTTTGGGCGCAATGGGGATTGCATTTGCGGCCTTAAAAATGAAATGTAAAAAAGGAATGTTGAATATCTTATGATGCATCACGAAACGGATTGGGCGCTGTACACACCCGCCAATAATTAATGCATCCATCAGGCTTACATGATTGGACACGACAACTGCGGGCCCTTTTTCGGGTATGTTGTCTAGATTGATATGTTTCACTCTGTAAACAAGGTGGACTAAAATCCATACAACAAAACGCATAAAGAATTCAGGAATAAGAGAATAAATATAGATTGCGACCATTGCATTTAATAAGGCTGCGACAAAAAATAGTTGAGGTATTGTAAGCCCTGCATTGAGCAGAAAAATTGCATACAAACTAGAGCTAACAATAAAGATTGCATTGAGAATATTGTTTCCTGCAATGATTCGAGCTCGTCGCTTGGGGTTAGAACGTGTTTGAATTAATGCATACAGGGGTACGATATAAATACCGCCAAATAATCCTAGCAAGAAAATATCAGATATTAGTCGCCAGTTTGATTGTATTAGAACAAACTCTTGAAACCCGATGAGATTAGAGGACGCATATGTATTTGTAGCAAAAAACATATCTGCACCAAATATTGTGAGGCCAATTGAGCCAATAGGTACTAATCCTAGTTCAACGGTGTGATTGGATAGGCGTTCACACAAAAGCGAGCCTGCTC
>JAPUHH010000194.1 GCA_027297825.1 Gammaproteobacteria bacterium | reverse complement strand
TACCCGACCCAGTAAGCCTGGCGGGAGAATACTGATTTAACCATTGAAAAGCACGCTCTACTTCTGGTTGCTGGCGAGCGATTGGCTCAAACACATTTTGCGCAGACTGCGGCACAAAGTCGCGTATTTTGATGGCCGCGCAATTGCATGTCAAATCAGAATTCGAAAACATTTGCTGAGTATTCAAATACACATGAGGAAATACCACAACATACCAAGGCTCTGGTAGGGTTATGGGCTCCAGCTGCTCGCCAATACCTTCTACCCAAGATGCTGCACCACGAACAAATACTGGCACATCTGCTCCAAGTTGACCCGCCAGCACCTCAAGTTCGGTCAAACCTAACCCACATTCCCATATTTGATTGAGAACTAACAAACTTGTTGCCGCATCCGAACTCCCACCCCCTAGCCCTGCACCCATGGGAATCACTTTATTCAGCTCTATCGTAACGCCTGATTTAATTGCACAAGTCTTTTGCAAGAGCTTGGCCGCACGTACGGATAAGTCATCTTCTTGCGTAATAGCACTTATTGTTTTCGCCTGTTGAATATCTCCATCTGCGCGAACGGTGAAACGCAACTGATCACATAGGTCTATAAACTGTATTGCGCTTTGTAATAGATGATAACCATCTTCACGCTGACCAACGATATGCAAAAAAAGATTTAACTTTGCGGGCGCTGGCCACTCTTGTGCAGCCAAATCAACAGGATTCATTCTCTTCAATGTAAGTATGATTTTGCCACGCGAGGCTTAATTTGCATCTAACGCCCAGTAATCGATGACAATATTTGCATTCAGCGTTGTATTTGAAATTTTAATAAATGCAGGCAAAGAAGGTTCGCCATCATAATAACGGTTGTAGTCAATTAACCAGCCAGCCTGATTGAGTTGCTTTAAACGTCCTAGATCATCTAACTCCATAGATGCATACACTTGCTCTGGATCAGGTATGCCACGCAACCAATAGCGCAGACCATTCACAGGCAAGGAATAACCAAATAAATTTTGCATCAATTCTTCAGTATCGACTGCTGAAAAATTTTCACCTTTAGAAGTATTTAATTGGACATCCCCTTCTGCACCAGTGATTGCAGCAACCTTTCTACCCAAAGGCCCCAACAAGGCAATGTTAAAATTCTGTTGCTGCTGCTGCCAATGCACTCCCGCACGAAATCCTTCGTTATTGGATTTTCCGGCTACACGACCCTTCAAATTCCAGCTTTGTAATGCCTCAAGATTGACTCGATGCAATTCCCAAGCAGCCTGCTTTCCAATTTCTGAATCGGGAGGAAGTTGGTGCTGTTGAACCGTGACACATGCGGTCAAGAAAATGGAGGATAAAAATAAAACACCTATTCTGCTAATTGCACCGGGCCACATTGGCAAACACCTCACTACTGGTATTTTTGTTGTAGCTCTAATAGGTATTCGTCTTCTGGATCACGTTCTAACTCATCACTAACGATCTTACGCGCTTCCTCATGATCACCCTGCGCCCATAGCAGCTCTACAAGATGTCCAACAATTTCTGCATCACCCAACAAACTATAGGCCTTGCGCAAATAAGTTTCTGCTTCTATATAGTTACCTAAGCGATATTGCACCCAACCCATACTATCGATAACTGCAGGGTCGTCAGGCCTAATCTCTAATGCACGTTTAATATATCCAAGGGCTTCGTCAACTCTATAATTATGATCTGCCAGGGTATACCCCAAAGCATTTAGTGCCGAAGCATTATCAGGCTCTTCTGCGAGGATGGCTTTAAGATCTGTTTCTAATAAATCAATACGATCGATCTCTTCTGCCATTAAGGCGCGCGCATAGAGTAAATCACTATGCCCGGGAAACTCCTGCAAACCCTCACTGTAAAGATCCATCGCCGCTACATAAAGCTTTTCGTCATGCAGTAATTGACCTTCAATCAAATACGCTTCGATAATATTTTCTGGTGAACTTAAATTGCCGCGAACATCTTTTAAATATTGTTGCGCCTTTTCAATTCCATTCAGCTCAACATATATGGTCGCAATACGCGCTTTAGCGTCTAAATAATATTGGCCCTGCTGAACTTTTTCGAACTCTGTAATAGCAGCAGATAATTGTTTTTGTTCTTCAGCAACGCGTCCCAGATAGTAATGACCTTCGTCTTGACGTTCGCCACGTTCAACTAACCTTTTGAAATTAACCTCAGCCGCAGCATATTTTTCTTGTTGCAAGCGCAATAGGCCAAGGGTGTATATTAAATCTGTATCGTTTGGATTTTCTGCAAGCAGCAAATCAAACTCTGTTGCAGCTGCATCGTACTTTTCTGTAGACAACAACATGCGCGCATATGCCATACGCATCTCCCGGTTGCCCGGAGTTTCATGCACGATGAATTTCATCTCCTTAAGTGCTTGTTCCGTTTCATCAAGATTCATCAAAGCCTGTGCTCGCATTGCACGTGCTTCAATCAAATCCGGCTTAAAGCCTAAGGCAAGCTCACTTTCGTCGATAGTTAATTGGAAATCTTTAGATTGAAAAGCCAGACTTGCTAAGGTCAGATGGCCATAGGGATTTTCAAAATTCTTTTGCACTAATCTGCTGAGTAGTTGAATTGCGGCCTCTGATTCCGGCTCCCGCACCAAAACTGCGCCGATAATACTAAAGCCTTTTGCGTGAGAATCCTCTGCCGCCATCATGATCTGCTCAAAATGCGGAACCGCACCATCGATGTTGCCACTACGCAATTCGAGAATACCTAGTATCTGACTTAATTCTAAATTAACCCCTTCCAACTCGGACCATCGGCTCGCGGCACGAATCCCTGCTGGCCAATTTTTAGCAAACATAGCAATGCGTGTGGCACGCTCTGCTACTGTAGGATCATCGGTTAAATAGGCAGCATTAATATAATGCTCAAGGGCTTGATCCACATCTCCAAATTGGCCTGATAATTCACCGACCAAAACCTCATACAGCAGATCGGATTGCGCACTATATTTAGAGGCCGCTGGCTTGCGAATTATTAGGGATTTATTCGGGTCCGCTAGCCTCTCATCATCGGTAGAACCAAGATCCATAGACGCACAGCTCATCAGTCCAAAAACAGCCACTGTCATGGCAATATGGTAGAGAATCCGTAGAATTGTTGCGTTGATCTTCAATATACTGTGTTGTGTTCGTAGCTAGATTAGACTATACCTAATATTACTTAAGTTATCTGAGCAATACACACGCTTTTGACAGAATCCGTGGGTAGTTAGACCAAACACACTATGCCAATAGCCCATCCACTCTAGTTTCATTTCGGCGCAAAACCCACATACCTCCATGCCCTTACTCACCATAGGCATTAACCATACTACCGCCCCCATACAAGTGCGTGAGCGTGTGGCAATTAGCAAGCAAAACCTATGCCTCGCCTTGAAAAAACTAATCACGGTTCCACAAGTAGATGAAGCCGCCATTATTTCCACCTGCAACCGCACGGAGCTATATTGCGAAGTAACCGAGGTAGATGAAGGCAAACAAGCGATCCTTGGCTGGTTAAACTCTTTTCACAATTTAAGCTCTAGCGACACAGAACCATATTTATATGACCACCTTAATGATTCAGTAGTTCGACATATTTTTCGTGTCGCCTGCGGATTAGACTCTATGGTGCTTGGCGAACCCCAGATCTTGGGGCAATTAAAATCGGCATATCAAGATGCAACACAAGCAGGCACCTTAGGTAGAAACTTGAATCAACTTTTTCAACGTGCATTTAATGTAGCCAAAAAAGTTCGCACCAATACCGCCATTGGCACTAACCCAGTTTCAGTTGCTTCTGCTGCTGTATCTTTATCCAAACAAATTTTTGGCGAATTAAATAACCTCTCTGCATTGTTAATTGGTGCTGGGCAAACTATCGAACTTGCCGCAGAACATTTAAGCAGTGCAGGCATAGGAAATATCACAATTGCTAACCGCAGTATTGAGCGCGCACAAAAAATTGCGGCCCGTATCAACGGGCGGGGAGTAAATTTAAGTTTTGTAAACGAAGTACTGCCTGAATCTGAAATTGTGATCTCTGCCACCGCTAGCACTTTACCCATTCTTGGCAAAGGCTTAGTAGAACGTGCATTAAAACAACGCAAACACAAACCTATTTTTATGGTGGATCTTGCCGTTCCTAGAGACATTGAACCGGAAGTCGCCAATCTTTCAGATATTTACTTATACACCGTTGATGATTTACAAAATGTTATTGAGCATAACTTGCAATCCCGTAAAGAAGCCGCAAATCAAGCCGAAGAAATTATTGACTTTGAGGTAGGTAACTTTTCCTCTTGGCAACGCAGTCAAGGCGTTGCCCACACAGTGCGCGCTTTTCGAGAGAAAGCCGAATTGCATCGTGATGACGTTTTGAAAAAAGCACATAAAATGCTCACACAAGGCAAAACAACAGATGAAGTTTTACACTACCTTGCCCATACCTTAACTAACAAACTCACGCACGAACCTACCGAGGCATTAAACATTGCTGGTAAAGAAGGCAAAAATGAGTTGATTCAGGCGGCTAGAATACTGTTAAATATCCCTACCGATGAATAAATTTACCATCCCTCCGTTCTCATTCGGGGTGCAACCCACCCTGGGTACCCCGATCGCGCACTTTTATTAGCTGTAAAAAAAGCTATCTTTGAGTCATGCCCTCTATCCATAGAGTGCACATTTTGATCTATTTACACGCAGCCAATACACATGAAAGATTCAATCTTACTTAAGCTAGAAACCATTAAAGATCGGCATGAACAGATTTCTGCAGAACTCTCAGATGCAGATGTTATTAAGAATCTAAATTTATTTACCAGCCTCTCAAAAGAATACTCACAGTTGGATCCAATTTCGAAAAAATTCCAACAATTTCAAGGTGCCAACAATGATCTTGCCGCGGCCAAAGAACTTGCTAATGATGAAGATGAAGATTTAAAATCAATGGCATTGGAAGAAATTAATTCCACCGCTCAAAAACTCGAGCAACTCGAAAAAGAGTTACAATCCTTATTGTTGCCCAAAGACCCTCATGATGAGAGCAATGTATTTCTAGAAATACGGGCCGGCACAGGTGGAGATGAAGCGGCAATTTTTGCCGGTGATTTATTTCGCATGTATTCACGTTACGCAGAAAATAAACGCTGGAATGTTGAGATCATTAACCAAAACGAAGGCGACCATGGCGGTTTCAAAGAAATTATTGCCAAAATTACAGGCAATGAAGTATTTTCAAATTTAAAGTTTGAATCCGGCGCCCACCGCGTGCAACGCGTACCCGAAACGGAATCTCAAGGCCGTGTGCATACCTCAGCTGCAACAGTTGCCGTAATGCCAGAGGTTGATGAAGTTGGAGAGATAGAAATTGATAATTCTGATTTACGTATAGATACTTTCCGTGCATCGGGCGCAGGCGGACAACACGTAAACAAAACGGATTCGGCCATTCGTATTACGCATCTTCCAACCGGCGTGGTAGTCGAATGCCAAGATGAACGTTCGCAGCATAAAAATCGTGCGCGTGCCATGTCGTTACTAAGCGCTAGACTATTAGATCAAGAACGTAAAAAGCAATTTGATGAGCAAGCCGAAACACGCCGCAACCTAGTTGGCAGCGGAGATCGTTCTGAGCGCATTCGTACTTATAACTTCCCACAAGGCCGAGTTACCGATCACCGAATCAACCTAACGTTGTATAAGTTGGATGAGTTAATGCAAGGCAATGTAGATCAAGTAATTCAGCCATTGCGCAACGAGCATCAAGCAGACCTACTTGCCTCGATGAGCGAATAATTAAGAACACGTCTACAAATGCACTTTTTCACGATAACTGCATCAGTTCCGTGCTCAAATTCTCATCTAGCCTTTCTACACTGCGATTCTGTGCACGGCACTTTCTTGCTCTCACAAAAAAATTACTATTTTTGAAGGCGCCCTTAGAACAATGACTTTGCAAGAGGCTGTTGGACATGCAACTGCCAGACTTACGGCCATTAATAACGGAACCAACACCTCCGCAAGGCTCGAAGCACAGCTATTAGTATGTAAGGCTTGCGCTATTGAGCAGACCCGTCTTATTGCCCACCCAGAAGAAGTACTATCCAAGCAAGAATCAACATTATTTATGTCGCTGCTTGCGCGACGCAGCCAAGGCGAACCACTGGCGTATATTGTTGGCAAAAAAGAATTCTGGTCACTTGATTTTACAGTTAACAAACATGTATTAATCCCTCGCCCTGAAACAGAGTTGCTGGTGGAAAATGCACTCAATTTTATCTCTGAAAACCCAGCGCCCAGCATATTGGATTTAGGCACAGGTTCCGGAGTCATTGCGATTTCTATCGCTAAAGAACGCGACAGCAGCATTGTCGCGGCAACCGATGTTTCTGAAACTGCCTTAGATGTTGCAAAATTGAATGCAGAAGATCACCAAGTTTCAGTTCAGTTTATACTCAGCAACTGGTATACAAAGCTTGGTATTAAAAAGTTTGATGTTATTGTTTGCAATCCACCTTATATAGCAAAAGGTGACCCAAATTTAGAACCCCAGGTTGCTCAGCAAGAGCCTAGTTGTGCGTTAATTAGCGAGAACAATGGACTGCAAGATTTAGAATTGGTGATTGCAGGCGCCAATCAATACTTATCCTCTACAGGATGCCTACTGGTAGAACACGGCTTTCAGCAAGCCGATAAAGTACAGCAGCTATTCAATCAGTATGGATTCAATCCAATCCAAACCCACAAAGATCTAGCGGGACTGGATCGTGTCACTACTGGCCAAAATTCAAAAATGGCTTGATAGAGAAATAAAGAATCACTACAGCGAAGGCTACATACAATATACTTTGAACCGGGTTTTCTAACAGCTCACTTATTATAGTTCGATGTCTCCCTTCTTTTTTATTTTTCTCGTACTGATCTCTCGTTTTCGCTAATCGTTCATCTTGGTACTGACTAATTAACGACTTCGCCTCGATAAGTTGTGCTTCATTATTTAACCATATGGCAGGCATAGAAATTCCCCAATTTCCTGCTGGGGTTTCATAATGGTCGATATGGTGGTTTGTCAAGAGATTGCGTATGTCTTCTGCCTCATCCACTGGCACACCTTTGAGCTTGAACAATTGAACTGCCATAACACTTATTATGATCCATTTACGCTAGCTTAACCGGCGATAAAAATATCCAAATTCAACTTATAAATAAACCACTTAAACTACTTTAATTTATTTTTTAATAAATCATTAACTTGTTGAGGATTAGCTTTGCCTTTAGAGAGTTTCATGACTTGACCGACAAAAAAGCCAAACACTTTATCTTTGCCAGAGCGATATTGTTCAACTTGCCCAGGGTTATTGACAACCACTTGTTCCACTAACGCTTCAATTTCGCTACTGTCGGTGATCTGTTTAAGGCCTTTGGATTCGATAATTGAATCGACACTACCTTCACCTGCCCACATGGCTTGAAAAACCTCTTTGGCGATTTTCCCGGAGATGGTGTTGTCTTCGATTCGCGTTAACAAATCACCAAACATCTGCGCTGATACCAAACTTGCGCTAATTTCGATACTGTCTTGATTAAGGGCTGCACTGAGTTCGCCCAGTATCCAATTGGCGACTAATTTAGTTTTTGCACCTGTATATTTTACGGTTTCTTCAAAATACTCTGCGGTGTCTTTATTCATCGCAAGATTGTCAGCATCGTAATCACTTAAGCTATAGTCATTCTTGAAACGCGCAATCTTTTCATCGGGTAATTCGGGTAACGTTTGTTTGATTTGCTGCAAAACTTCAGGATCGATTACTACTGGCAATAAATCTGGATCTGGAAAGTACCGATAATCGTTCGATTCTTCTTTTGAACGCATGGGTCGAGTTTCGTCTTTATTAGCATCATACAATCGAGTTTCCTGTGTGATTTCACCACCCTCCTCTAACACATCAATCTGTCGCGCTACTTCAAAATTAATTGCGCGCTCAACAAATCGAAATGAATTAAGGTTTTTTGTTTCGGTGCGTGTTCCAAATTCCTTTTGACCTTTAGGTCGCATCGACACATTTGCATCACATCGAAATGAACCTTCTTGCATATTGCCATCAGAAATTCCTAGATAACGAACAATGGAATGTATTTTTTTCATGTACGCCACCGCTTCTTCCGCCGAACGCATCTCAGGCTCAGATACAATCTCAATTAGCGGAGTACCTGCACGATTTAAATCAATGCCGGTAAAATTTGGAAACTCATCGTGCAAAGATTTGCCTGCATCTTCCTCTAAATGCGCGCGCGTAATGCCAATCGTTTTGCGCTCGCCATCGCCTAATACAATTTCAAGCCTGCCATGCTCTACAATCGGTTTTTCAAATTGGCTAATTTGGTAACCCTTCGGCGAATCTGGATAGAAATAATTTTTACGTGCAAAGATTGAACGTTCCGCTACGGTTGCATCCACCGCTAAACCAAACATGGCTGCCATGCGTACGACCTCTTGGTTCAGCACTGGCAATACACCAGGCAAACCTAAGTCTACCGCACAGGCTTGAGTGTTAGGTTCAGCACCGTAAGCGGTTGAAGCAGCAGAAAATATTTTGCTTTGTGTGGCCAACTGCACATGAATTTCTAAGCCAATAACGGTTTCCCACTGCATGTCTGTTCTCTGATTAAATATTCTTTGACTTATTGAAAGTTTTTTGGGCACTGCTGGTGCCAGTCCATTGCTAATTGATATTGGTGCGCAAAATTTAATAGCTTGTCTTCTTCAAAGTAATTTCCAATTAATTGCATCCCTACAGGCAATTCTCCTTGCTGACCACAAGGAACAGAAATTGCCGGCAGGCCGGCTAAATTCACTGCAATGGTATAGATATCTGACAAATACATGGCTACTGGATCATTTGTTTTTTCACCAATCTTAAACGCGGGCTCTGGAGTGGTCGGCCCAAGTATTACATCGACCCGCTCAAAAGCTTTTTTAAAATCCTCACTGATTAAACGTCTGATTTGTTGCGCCTTCAAATAATAGGCATCGTAATAACCTGCAGACAAGGCGTAGGTGCCGATCATGATGCGTCGCTTAACTTCTGCCCCGAAGCCTTCGCTACGACTGCGATCATACATATCACTTAGATTTTTTGGATCTTCGCAACGATGCCCAAAACGAACACCATCGAAGCGCGATAAATTAGATGAACATTCAGCAGGTGCAATCACATAATAAGCAGGTATTGCTAATTCTGTATTTGGCAGATTAATACTTTTAATTTCGCAACCTTGTTGTTCATACCACTGAATGGCAGCTTCAATAATGGACTTAACTCCTGCATTTAACCCCGCGCTGAAATATTCTTCAGGCACACCAATTACTTTTCCCTTCAAAGAATGGTTGAGTGATTGCGTATAATCTGGAACGGGACGCTCTAAACTGGTTGAATCTTTTTCGTCAAAACCCGCCATCGCTTGCAACAAATAAGCGCAATCTTCCGCCGACTTAGCGAACGGACCCGCTTGATCGAGACTCGAAGCATAAGCAATCATGCCATATCGGGAGATTCGCCCATAAGTTGGTTTTAGGCCCGTTATTCCACATAATGCCGCAGGTTGGCGTATCGAACCGCCCGTATCCGTGCCCGTGGCTAGCGGTACGATACGTGCGGCAACTGCAGCAGCAGAGCCACCGGACGAACCGCCTGGCACGCAATCTGTGTTCCATGGATTTTTTGTCACACCGTAGAAAGAGTTTTCTGTCGATGATCCAAAAGCAAATTCATCCATATTGACATGCGCGAGTAATTGAGCTCCCGAATCTTTCAGTTTTGTAATGACAGTTGCATCATATGGCGCTTTGAATCCATCGAGAATATGTGAGCTGCATGTCGTTAATTCATTTTTAATACAAATGTTATCTTTTATAG
>JAPUHH010000193.1 GCA_027297825.1 Gammaproteobacteria bacterium | reverse complement strand
TTGACCGAATTATTGTCAGTGTCGTTACCCGACATTTCCTGGATCCCCTCCGATGGTTCCAAACATCGCGCAGATTCTTTCTATTCTAATCCCAAGATCCACCTCGAACGACTCTCTGTTTACCTTTTTCAGGACCCTTGAGATCACCCTTTGCATAATATGCTTCAATTGCAGAAGGTGAATACCAATTCATCATCCACTCCCCTGCATTACCATGCATATCATAAAGTTTAAAATGGTTCGGCATGCGACTGCCAATTTCCCATGTTCGGTCTTCCCCGCAACCATCCGGTTCACCCGGAACCGAACCCATAGTTTTGCCATCATCCAAGATAGCATGCGTACAATCCACCTCTTGCCCCCAAGGATAACGACTAGCGGTTCCAGCTCGTGCAGCTTTTCCCCATTCCGCTTCATAAGGAAGTCGTTTCCCTTGCCACTCGCAATAGGCAAGTGCTTCATCCCAATCGACACAATTAACGGGGTGAGTAAGGCGTGACTCATCACCAAAATTACAATACTTATTGCGCGCATGGTCTTTAGGAGGTTGACAGTTACCCGCATCAATGCATGCCTCATACTCCGATACAGTCACTTCATAGGAATCAATAAAAAAAATTAGGCACCATTATAGGCACCCCGCCTTGCGCACCTTCATCTGTTCCACAATCCGAATCTCCTACTGAACATCCCATATTAAATTCACCTTCAGAAATTAACACACCCTTGTCATCCACAGCGGAGTCTGCAAATGTGCCCTTACTATATGAAGCTAAAAATATTGTAACGAGGGATATCAGAACAATATCCTGTAGCTTGTATTGTAATTTCATCTGATCACTCTGCCTCTTTATTGTTTACTGATAATACATAGACAGATTATTAAACGATTTGATTGCATCAATCGATGCTTAAATGATACGCATGTGTAGAATCTAGAATGACTTCTTTCGGCCCAAAGCGGACATCCACTCATTCATATATATTAATTTGGAAGTTACCTGAGAAGACAGTGCTCTACCAAGCTAAGCTACACTCCGAACGTGGGGATCATAACATTGTGGCGGAAATCGATTCTATTTGATCGCGAGCAGCGAGAGACATAAACCTCTGGGGAAAGAGCGTTAGTTCGACCTACACTCCATTATGACGAAAGATTGATTTAGAATTAAATTAAAACGATCAACATGCCTTAGTTAGATCATCAAATTAACAACTCATTAGAGAAAAGTGAATAATTTTACAGGTTGAATAGTGTAACGATTGCCGGATGCCTAATTTGTGTCCTTAGCAGTCATCCAAACTATATGAGATAAGATTTGGTAACTTGATTAACACTGAGAACCCATGCTTATGGCTATCTAGTAACCCAATTATTCTATAATTTCAAACACACTAATAGCGAACATCAAAAATAAAATATTAATAATACAATTTTACGTTTGCTGACTAAATATTTGGCCCGCAGTAATAAAATCTTCTTGCGTATCAATCTCTACCCACCTTAACCCTGAAATCTCCAACGCATAAAAAGGAACATGATCTTCCATTAATCTTTCATACGCGCCTTCGTAGTATTCCTGATGATTTTGTTCGTCTTCCATCATAATTTCGAGTTCTGCAAACAATAGTTTTGCGGTTTCACCACTGATTTTTTCAATGCCGATTGATTCACCGACAGCGTCTTTGGGATTAACTGTTTTGCTGGCTTTAATTACCCTGTTATTGTCTTTAACAATGACTTTGATTTCCTCAGCATCAAGATTAATGTTTTTATCGACACATAAGCAATTGTCATATTCGCATTCAATAAGTTTTTTAAGTATCTCTTTATCAAACACCACGTCTGCATCAAACTTGATAAATGTGGAATCCTGAATTAAATCCTTGGTTAACATTAGTGAAAACCCGGTGTTTGTTTCTGCGTATCGTCCGTTGGTAACGAAATGGGTATTCAAATCTGGAAAATTTGTTTTCACATACTCTTTTATCTGTTCTTGCAAATAACCCAGCACAAATATTACTTCATGAATGCCACAATCTTGTATATGCGAAAGCATCATCTCAAGAATTGTTTTACCGTCAACTTTTAACAGACTTTTGGGGCAGTTGTTCGTCAATGGCCTGATTCTTGAGCCCACACCCGCAGCCAATATAATTGCTTTCATATTTTGAGCTTGCTTATTTTCTCATTGGATCAAGAAGCTGTTCTTTTGCTTTATGTGTCTGGTAGCCTCTTTCAAATAATCGCCAGAAAGCGATTAGTGTCTGACTAATAGCAAGAACCCACAAGACCAGTTCGATCTCGTTAAGTATCGCGCCAACACTAGTGAAGACCACAAACTCCGCTTCATCCACCCAAAAGATACTCCGGTGTTTGAGCCAAAATAATTTTATCTTTCCTAAAAAGCTCGCTGATAACTTTTCATACTCACTTTGTTTTGTTCGATATAACTCTTTTCTTCTTTCGCTTGCTTTAACCAGGTATTGAGAGTCTTGATTAAATTGACTGAAGATCGTCTCAAGTTTCAGGTAATATCTATAGTTGAAGAAAAAACAGGCGGTAAACCCCAGGAAGATATAAGTAACGTCATTGGTAGCTAGGTAAGCACTATAGGCAAGGCAAATGGTAATAATATAGATCTTGAAAACATCCACTACCTTATCAAGATAATTCCCAATATCAGAAGATAGTTTTTTGGTTCGCGCTAACTGCCCATCCAGGCAATCACCTATGTAGGCGACAGGTAAGAGAATGGCGGTATAAATCAGATGATTCGGCACATCAATAAAGATAAACAAACAACCCAACACATACAGAAAAAAAGAAAACAAGGTCACAAAATTAGGAGTAATCCAATTGATTCTTGAAACAAAAGGTAGAATCATATTGGCTATTTTTGGAAAAAATAAATCTGCCCAATTACTGAAATAAGTCGGTTCAATCACATTTGTACGCGTGGTTTCTTTATTACTCATGCTTTTACTTTATCTCGAAACCTAATTCAAATGCATTTCGACTGAGCAGAAATAGACAGTGTTTTTAATAAGTCACTATTTTCTATTGTCAGCGGTGTAACCTCTATTTTCTCTTTTCGATGCGTGAGCAAAAGGATATTCTTGCTGATTGAGACACGTTTTTGTGTTCTAACGTAATTAAAACTGAGTAAGATCTCCCCAACAGAATTTAAAAAATACTGGATATCATCAAACGATAACTCGCCAATATTACCCACCTGAAACACTTTATCTTTAAAACAACCTTTTCCTTCATAGATAATAATGGACTTTTCACGTAGTTTATTACGGAAAATAGTCACATCAATATGGGAAGGTATACGAACAGTTGTTAACACAGAGCACATGTCTTTTTGATCGATTAGGAATTTAAGACCTAAATTCAATATGCCTTGCCTTAAAAGATTGGCTTTGTATTTGATATTCGCATAACGTACAGAAACGCCCTCATTGAGTATGTTATCCAGTGCTTGCTCTAGAGCAAAAAACAGGTGAACCCCAGGTGTATTGGGTGTCTGAGATAAATTTTTGATGAAATCATAGAACTTGTACAAGTTCAAATAAGTGGTCTTAACTGGAAGATCTTTTAATTTTTCAAATTCTTTGGTTTTTCCTATGACAAATGACAATCCAGAATAAGAGCCTATCGCCTTTGAACTCGAGCTTGAACAAAAAGCAATGTGCCATCCCTCCAGGTCAATAACTTCTGCACCTGCACTGCTCACACAGTCGACAACAAACATTGCACCGTTTGCTTTTACAAGTGCACCTATTTTTTGTAGAGGATTGAGCATTCCCGAGCTGGTTTCATGATGCGCTATCATCACGATGTCAATTTCATGTTGCTGAAGATAAGCTTCAATTTTTCCCAAATCCAACACTTCTCCCCAGGCAGATTCCAGTAAAAAAGTGTTCTTATTATGAATCTTTGAAATGTTGTACAGCCGTTCGCCAAATTCACCATTAGATAAAATAAGTATATTTTTATCGCCAACGACTGAAGATAGTATCGATTCATTCGCTGCTGTTCCGGAACCGGTAATAACTACGGCTCGGTAATCAGCAATGTTCTTGATCTCAAAGAGTTTTAGTAATTTATTCTCGATACTTTGTAATAAACAGTCAAAATCAGCTTCTCGATGACAAATATCTTCTTTACAAATGGCCGTCCGTACATTTTCTGCCACATTTACCGGACCTGGTGTAAATAATAAATATTTTTTCATTTTTATTTCTTGCTCCAAGTATTATTCATGTTCTTATATAATCATTCGTACAGCTTGCTAAGCACCTGCGCAGAAAGAATTTCCACTACGGAAAAGCTCTGGTCATCGTCATACAACGTATAAATTTACTTCAAGAGTGACTCGGCAATCTGCCAAACTTATGATCTAAAGTAGACAAAAATAATGTTTGCAACAAACAACCGACCATATACGCTTTGCACGCCAGCAATATTTAAAATTACATATGCAAAATCTTAGGGGAGGTAAGAAATCATTACTACGCGTAAACACACACAAAACATGTGGATTTCTATTAATGAGCCTAAGGGTTCGCCCACTACAGAGTAAGAGATCTAGTAATAAGGCATATCGTTATTAGTTTTTAATCCCAAAGGATTAAAAACTAATAACGAGCCGTGCATGCTAACACACTTCCAACAGTATAACTAGGACATATCCTTATAAGTATATGATTATATTGATGGTATAGGTAGGACTCGAACCTACGATCCTCCTCTTGGGAGGGCAAAAGCGGAAAAGAAAATAGCTTAATTTGAGTTAGGCCAGTCAGTATCAAAGGGGAACGGACGCTCCTCAGTATTAAAGGTTAAATAAAGGATTATTTGGTAAGTATAGGTAGAGAGTGCTTGACCAAATAGCTGTAGCTTTTGGTTTGCCTCGCCTGTAAGCAGGACACATAAAAACTGCACTACGACAACTGCACCTACCACCACCCTGGAAACTGAGTAAAGTAGTGCAATAACAATCATAAAAAACAACCGCATCCAAATCGATTTAGATCTCAAATTATTGGCTAAGGACGGAGTGTTTTCATGTGAACTAGGAGATTCTTCACCTGAAGATGATGCATTTTCGCTCATATAAGATCCTAAGCGTTTAGAAGTTGTACTGACAACCCTTGAAATTGTGTTTTAGTATATCTTGTATTGTTAACTGGCATGCAATATTTTAGAAATTCTTGCTTATCCAGGTACTGTCAAGTTAACTGATTTGAGGGCGTAGCTACAGTAGTCACTGTGGATCTAAACCATTTATTGTTCGCTGTGTAGAAGGCAGTTTCGCCTCTAAAACGACAAGACTCACTTTAACATGACAGTACCGTAATTGACCTTTGCAACTGCGCTACTTGCTACCCGTGATGAGCTTGACGGGATTAAAATCCGCCGGCACATCGATGATTCCAAGGCTCTCACTGTATTCATCATAATTGGCAACCAGTTCGGCCAACAGTTCCGGGTACTCTTCACCCAGGTCGTGTAATTCCGACGGATCCTTTTTGATGTTGTACAACTGCCACGACCCGCCCCCAGTTATCCCGACGCCTTGCATCCATCCGCCGAGTTTGAGCGCCTTGTAGTCGCCTTTGAAAAGCGCGGAATTACCCATGAGTTCATAACCAACCCATTCGTCCGCACCACGGTGCGTAGATGTTTCGCCCCGCATTAGCGGCAAAAGACTCTTTGCGGCCATCGGGAAAACTTCCCTACCCCTATAACTGGTTCCCGGGTGTTTTGCACCGGCGATCTCCAGAAGGGTGGCCGACAGGTCGGTGACAAAAACGAACTCGTCCGTCTGGCCCGCTTCAATCCATTCGGGATAGCGAATAATGAACGGAACTCGCAAGCCACCTTCGGTTGAAAACGTCTTGAAACCGCTCAAATGTGCCGCAGCAACCT
>JAPUHH010000192.1 GCA_027297825.1 Gammaproteobacteria bacterium | reverse complement strand
GCCTCGTACTTCAAGGAAGTTTTGTAATAATTCAGGGCAAGTTCCGTTGATCGTGTCTGGCGCCACACGTGCAAATTCTGGCGCATCATCTGCAATCAATCGATGGCCGCGACTGACTAGATCTAAGGCCAGTTCGCTTTTGCCTAATCCGCTTTGTCCGGTAATGAGTACGCCGACACTAATCACCTCCATAAAGACGCCGTGCAATATTTCTTTTTCAGCTAAGGTTTGAGTCAGGTACTAGCGCAGTGGGTCAATAAGCTCGTTGCTGGATAAAGACGAGCAAATGATGGGTAAATCATATTTTGTTGAATATTCTTTAAAGTTATCAGGCGGAGTTAAACCATCGCTGATAAATATGGCAGCTGATTGTTTTTGAAATAACTGAGTGAGTGCGTCTGCAGAAACAGCGCTATTAGCTTCTTGGAAAAACTTAAGCTCCGTTTCTCCTAAAACTTGTGCCTGGTTGGCGTGGATTAAGTTGAAATAGCCTACCAACCCAAATTCCGAAGATTTAAATGATAGGCGAGTAAAACATTTTTTACTATTTCTGTTGCCTGACCACCATGATAACTTTAAGTTCTTTTGTGTCTGAGAGAATAGCGCGCTTGTGGAAAATGCTGCTGCATTCTTTTTAGTAGTTGAGGCTGCCATTAGGCGATGTATGATTTATTGCTCTTTAGATGGTAAGAGCGTAAGCAATGTGGCTGGCAGGCTGTACCGGCGTAATCGTTTGGCAGATTAATTTTATGCAGCCAGATATTTGGGGTTTTGGCAGAGTAATTGATAAAGACATTTTGCATCATCACATTTTTCAATAGATTTACGAACCTGCTCATTATCTAGAAGTTCCGCAAGATTAGCTAACAGTAGTAGATAGTCCTCAGCCGCTTCTTCGGGCACGACCATGCAGAATAAAAAGGTGACGGGTAGGTCATCAGAGGCTTCAAACTCAACGCCTTCGTTTAGTTTGAGTATGGCGACATGAATTTCTTCAAGTTCGCTCATTCTGCAGTGTGGAATGGCAATTCCCTTGCCCAGCCCTGTGCTGCCAAGCTTTTCGCGTGCCAATAATGCATCGAGAACTTTGCTTTTAATTAAGCTTGAATGTTGTTCTGCTAGTGATTCGCTTAAAATTTCAAGCGCTCTTTTTTTGCTGCTTACGGAAGCAGAATAAGTTATCCCTTCTTCGGAGATGAATTCTCTAAGACGCATGATTGGAAAATTAAAAGGCTAAGTAATCGCGTGATGATCTACATCGCTTTGGTGATGGTCTTTTAGTTTTTCTTTGTGCTTTACAATTTGCCGATCTAATTTACCGACTAATGCGTCAGTGGCTGTATACATGCTTTCATTTTTTGCAATTGCAAATATTTTATTCCCACTTACAAGTAACGAAGCCTCTGCACTATGAATATTCTTTTCAACCGTTAAAATAACATGAATGTTTAATACATGATCAAAATGATTGGTTAATTTTTCAAATTTCTTTTCGACGTAGTCTTTTAATGCGGTAGTTATTTTAAGATGATGGCCAGATATATTTATTTGCATAATTATTCCTTCTTGGCACGGGGTAATAGTAAATCACAGACGCAATAAGATTAAAACTCTTTATGTGTACTGTTTTCTTTCGTTGGAGGGTGGAATGGACAGAGATTCGCGATATTTAGCAATCGTACGGCGTGCAACACTGATGCCTTTTTGTTCAAGCAAGTCAGCAATTTTGCTATCACTTAGCGGCTTAGCTTGATTTTCTTGTTTGACTAGTTTTTTGATCATTGCCCGAATGGCTGTAGCAGAGCATATTCCCCCACTATTTGTACTGACATGGCTAGAAAAAAAGTATTTGAATTCAAAGATGCCACGTGGGGTGTCCATATACTTATTGGTGGTTACTCTGGAGATGGTTGATTCATGCATGTCTACTTCTTCAGCAATGTCTCTTAACACTAAGGGCCGCATTGCTTCTTCGCCATATTCAAAAAAGCTTCTTTGATGTCTTACAATAGAAGTTGCTACGCGCATTAAAGTTTCGTTGCGACTTCGCAAGCTTTTTATGAACCAGCGCGCTTCTTGTAACTGGTGACGCATATAATCCGTTTCGCTATTATTATTTGAAATTTTAATCAGTGACGAATAAGCATCATTGATGCGTAATTTTGGTGCATTTTCACTATTTAACTTTACCCTCCAAACTCCTGCATGTTTGTCTACATATACATCAGGGGAGATATAATCTGGTTTTTGGTTGCTAATTAAATCCCCAGGTCTTGGATTCAATGATTGAATTAGTGCAATAGAATTTTCAACTTTTTCTATGTCAAGTTTGGTTGCCTTGCATAGTTTTTTGTAGTCTTTCGTGCCGACTAAATCGAGGTGTTTATCGACAATTAAGCGTGCCTCAGGCAAATACGCAGTCTCGCTGGGCATTTGCTGTAGTTGGATATCTAGACATTCTTGAAGGCTGCGCGCTCCAGAGCCAACTGGGTCAAGGCGTTGTATAAATTTAAGCACCGCTTCCACCTCATCCAAATCGATTTCATAACTCTTGCTTAGGTATTCATGAATACTTTCAATTGTTTCTATTAAGTAAGCGGAGTCATCAAGCGCATCGATCAAAGTATTCGCAATGATGAGGTCTTGGTCAGACAGTGAGCTTAGTTCCAATTGCCATAATAAGTGCTGCTGTAGCGAGTCGTGCGCGTCGTCGCTTTGATTCTGTAAATAGTCTGAATAGTCTTCGGTTTGCTGGTTGCTAGGGGTATGGCTTGGTTCATAGACATCATCCCACTGGCTGTCTACCGGTAATTCATCAGGTAAGGTTCCATTTTTTGTAATCTCTTGGATTTCATCTGCACTGTTTTCTGTTGATGTATTGTCGATAGGTCGGTTCTCTGCTTCATTTTCTTCATCTGTTTCCAGCATAGGGTTTGTTTCAAAGGCTTCTTGAATTTCGGCTTTGAGCTCTAATGATGACAGTTGTAGCAAACGGATTGCTTGCTGCAATTGTGGCGTCATGGTCAGGCTCTGACCTAGGCGTATTTGTAGACCCAGCTTCATATGGAAATTATGGCACGAAAATTGCCCTAAGGTTAGGTGTTATTCGTCAATTAAACTCTACTCACAGTAATAAGTGCCCGTAGTCTCTCGTCGGGAATATGACAAAGCAGAATCTTTAGGAACGCATTAGTTTTGCTAAAGGGAGAAATTACTTCCTAGATAAACGTCACGCACTTGTTGATTACATAAAATACTTGAGGGCTTGCCTTCTGCGAGCATGCGGCCTTCATTGAGAATATAGGCACGGTTACATATATCTAATGTTTCGCGAACATTGTGGTCGGTAATCAATAAGCCGATACCTTGGTCACAAAGTTGTTTCAATATGCGTTGAATGTCTTTTACCGAAATTGGGTCAACACCCGCAAACGGTTCATCTAACAAAATGAATTTTGGCTGTAAGGCAAGCGCACGTGCAATTTCTGCGCGTCGCCTTTCTCCGCCAGATAGGCTCGCACCTTTGTGGTCGCGTAGATGCTCAATCTGTAAATCAGTAAGTAAAGAATTACATTGTTGTTTACGCTGATTCTTTTTCAGGCTGCCCCGTGCTTCTAAACTTACCATTACATTTTGTTCAACTGTGAGGCCTCGAAAGATTGAAGCTTCTTGTGGTAAATAACCAATACCATGCTTGGCGCGCAAATGCATGGGCATGTTAGTGATATTCATATCATCTAGTGTGATTTTCCCCGCATTGCAATGAATTAAACCTACCAGCATGTAAAAGCATGTGGTTTTGCCTGCGCCATTGGGTCCGAGTAATCCAATAATTTCGCCAGATTTAATCGTTAAATCTACGTTATCTACAACGGCCCGTGATTTAAACTGTTTGCGCAGATTTTCTGCACTTAAATGGTTCATAAAGTTAATTTTATTATGGGTGCGATTTAATTTGCGTTATGGTTATTGGATAGATCCTGAGGCGTTTCTTTTTTGGTGGTTTCTGGGAAGATGGTTATATTGACTCGGTCATTGCCAGTGGAGCTTCCAGCGCTGACAATTTCTTTATCGGTATAGAAAACAATACGATCACTAGTAAAAGTATTTCCAGCTTCCGTTAGTTTGGCATTTTTTGTTAACACCACTTTATTACCGATGATGTTGTAAACCATTTTTTCTGCTTCTGCATACACAACTCTTCCATCGTCCGTAGTCTGTTCAAATGTACTAAGACTTCCTTCTGCAATAATTTTTTGTACTTTTTCATTGGCCATTTCAAGTACTATCTTTTCGCCGGTTAGCTGCATGCTGCCTTGGGTAATTTTGACGGCGCCACGATATACGCTAATTCCCGTTGCATCGTTTATTTCGGCTGAATCTGCTTTGATGTTGATGGGTTTGGTTGCATCATCGGTTCGCGCAGTCAGCCCAGCGCTATATATGAAGGCAAATACCAATGCTAGTATTAAAAGTATGCGCTTATGGGTCATAGCGTCCTTCAACATTGCTGTGCAAGTGCAAAACTTGAGTGTCTATGTCTAATGTCATGCCTAATGCTGTCACCATTTGTGGCCCACGTATAGCGGTTACTGGCGAATCGGTAGTAGCACGTTGCTGCTTAGGGAGAATCGTGAGTTTCTCGGTCATAATTTGCAATAGGTGAGGCTCGCTTCCCGACTTTGGCTGATGGATTCTTACATTACCTATCAAGGTAATTACTTCGTTATCATCATGGGTTTGTCCCTTTAAAGCTTTAGCGAATATTTTACTACCGTTGTTACGATAAATAGTGATATCTGGTAGTTCAAATTCACTGCGCTTTTCATCGTGATAGAGCCAATATTTAGGCGAGGACAATTTGTATTGTGGCGCGCCTTCTGCGGAATTAATGATCATTTGTATACCATTAAAACTTACTGACGGGGTGTTGGTTGTTGCTGTGGTAGGGGCTTCTGTATAATGGGTGCGCTGATTTAAAAACCATAATGTCGACGCTGCACCGACTACAATTAAACAACCTATCCAAACTAATCGAAGTAGCATGCAATAATCACTTCAGCGTAAATTATAGTTTAGTGCTTTTCCCAATAGACCTTGTGCGTCGAGTAGGAGTTCAGAAACCTCCCTAACTGCACCTTGTCCGCCTTTGGCTGAGGTTTCCCAGTGTGCATGTTGCTTAACAAAAGCATGTGCATTGGCAACGGCAATTGCCAAACCACAGCGCGACATAATTTGCAGGTCGACAATATCATCTCCAACAAACGATGCTTGCTGTTCGCTTAGGTTTAAAGTGGAAATCAATTCTTGAAATACAGAAAACTTATCTTTGCAGCCTTGAAACACATGTTTTACTTCAAGATCTTGCATGCGATACTCAAGTGCTTTAGAAATGCGCCCAGTGATTACGCCAACCTCGATGCCATAATGTTGCAACATGCGAATGCCATGGCCGTCTTGCGTGTTAAAAGCTTTGAGCTCTTTTCCACTTGAATCTATATAGATGTTGCCATCGGTGAGTACGCCATCAACATCAAACAAAGCAAGACGAATTGATTTGGCGCGAGCAGAGACTTCATTTGATATATTCATTTGAGAGTAATCAATATGTGCTTGTGGTGATGCAGTTATAGGCTTTGTTGGTAAAGTAAATACATATAGCTTAGATACGCGATGATAAATAAAATCCCAAAGGCACGTGGGATTATTTTTGTGCGTATAAAAACCCAGGCTAGTAAGAATAGCATTATAGTCGCGATCCACATGATCGGAATATCGCGTTCATAGAGTTCGTGTGGGACGGAGTAAGTGGTGATTAAACTTGCTATACCGGTTACCCCTAGAGTGTTGAAAATGTTGGAGCCAATGATATTTCCTACGGCTAATTCACTGTGTTTTTTCATGGCGCTAGATATGCAGGTGGCAAGTTCTGGCAAACTAGTGCCTAAAGCAATCACCGTCAAACCAATTATTAGATCGTTAATGTTCAGCAGCTCAGCAATCGATATCGCGCCCCATACCACTAATTTGGAGCTGAGTAATAAAATGGTTAGGCCTAATGCAAGACCGGTTAGCACGGCGGCTAGACTTTTTTGTGTAGGTACTTGTTTGGGTTCGGTTTGAATCGTTGTGTTTTGTTCAGGAGTGGTTAAGACATACAACATTGCTAACAAAACAATAATTAAAATGACGCCGTCTAATAGCTGCAATTGATGGTCTAAGGTTAACACCGTAAATAAAGCCGTTGCGCCGAGCAACAATAAGAAATCTTTGCGTAATACTCTTGCATTTATATAGAGCGGAAAAATGCATAAGGTAACGCCTAGAACGAGTAGTATGTTTGTAGTGTTAGAGCCCAGAGCGTTGCCAATAGCCAATCCCGGGTTACCTTGCCATGCGGATATTGCGGATACAAATAGTTCTGGGGCGGATGTGCCAAATCCAAGCACCACAATACCGATTACATATTTGGAGACATGAAAATGCTGGTCAAGTTGCAGTGCATGCTCCACAAATTGGTCGGCGCTCCACATCAAGAGTGAAAACCCAACCGCCAAGGCAATGATAAATGTGAGCATAAGCAGTTAATTCACAAAATACCCTGGTTAATTCATGGGATGATCGCCTTGGCGACGTTGTAGCAGATTACAGCATGCATCGCCAAGAATTCTGCAAGCGAGTATGATGCGTTGCTTCAATTAGGCGAATATGGTGTTATAGCTCGGCTTGAAGCCTAGCACGGAAAAGAAAAATAATGATGGAATCGATCATACAGATTCGCGAGTTACATTTCGCACGCGGCACTCACAAGATATTCAATGGCATTAGTTTAGACATTCATGCTGGTCAAGTAACAGCGTTTATGGGGCCGAGCGGCACCGGTAAAACTACTTTGTTGAAGATCATTGGCGGGCAATTGCGCCCTGATAAAGGCAATGTTCAAGTCTACGGTAAGGATATTCATCATGTTTCTCAAAACGAGCTATATGATTTGCGCAAACGTATGGGGATGTTATTTCAAAGTGGCGCGCTATTAACCGACATTAATGTATTCGAAAATGTGGCTTTCCCGTTGCGGGAGCATACACGTCTGCCCGAACAAATAATTCGAGATTTAGTGTTGATCAAATTAGAGGCAGTAGGTTTAAGAGGCGCGCGCAGACTCATGCCTAGTGAATTGTCGGGAGGCATGGCGCGTAGAGTTGCATTGGCTCGGGCCATAGTCTTAGATCCTTCCATGATAATGTATGACGAGCCGTTCACGGGCTTAGACCCTATCACCAAGGGCACAATTGTTACGTTAATTAAGGAATTAAATGAAACACTAGGGATTGCGAGCGTGATCGTTTCTCATGATGTGAATGAAACCATGTCGATTGCGGATTACATTTATGTTATTTCTGATGGGCAAGTGGTGGAATCCGGTACACCTGAAAATTTGGGTAGTAGTTCTTCACCGTGGTTACAACAGTTTTTACAAGGTCTTCCTGATGGCCCGGTTCCGTTTCATTATCCGGCAGAAAATTATCGTGATGATTTGTTAGCAGGTCGATAATGGTAACGGCAACTATACAAAATCTTGGTCACTGGACATTAAGCTTATTTGAGAGGATGGGTCGCGCCTCGATCTTTTTTGTCCGAGTGCTTGCGGCAGTTCCGAGCACATTCACACGACCGCGGTTAATCATCAAAGAAATTTACTCTATTGGGGTGTTGTCTCTTACTCTAATTATAGTATCTGGTTTTTTTGTGGGCATGGTGTTAGGCCTGCAGGGCTACGTAACGTTGGTAGATTTTGGTGCGGAGGAATCTCTTGGGGTAGTGGTGGCGATAACCTTGGTGCGTGAACTTGGGCCGGTGGTTACTGCGCTACTATTTGCCGGTCGTGCCGGCTCTGCACTGGCAGCAGAAATTGGTTTGATGAAGACCACGGAGCAACTTTCAAGTATGGAAATGATGGCAGTGGACCCGATTAAACGTGTCATAGCACCGCGATTTATTGGTGGTATTATTTCTATGCCATTGCTGACGATCATATTTACTGCGGTAGGGATCCTAGGGGGAAGATTTGCTGGAGTAGGTCTACTAGGAGTGGATGAAGGTTCGTTTTGGTCTCAAATGCAGGCGAATGTGGATCTCGTCGATGATGTTGCAAATGGCATGATTAAAGGCGTGGTATTTGCGGTTGTGTGTGTCTGGATTGCGTTATACAAAGGCTACGAGGCGACGCCCACGGCAGAAGGCATCAGCTTGGCAACGACGCAAACCGTAGTAAACTCAGCATTTGCGGTACTTGGACTAGACTTTATACTTACTGCATTAATGTTTGTGTAGTAATAAAAAGCTAGCGTGAATATAAAATTAGGAATGACAAGAATATGACAACGCGTTTTATCGAAATAATGGTGGGGCTATTTGTCGTGCTTGGAATATTAGCCCTTTTCATGCTGGCGATGAAGGTGAGTAACCTCAGTGGCTTGACGAGGAGTGACAGTTATGAGATATCAGCCTATTTCGAAAATGTAGGCGGTTTAAAAGTACGTTCCCCGGTGACGGTAGCTGGAGTGCGTGTTGGGCAGGTCACAGGGATTGTGTATAATTCTGATCGCTACGAGGCACAGGTCTCCATGCGCATCGGAGTTATGCATGATTACTTTCCAATTGACACCACGGCTAGCATCTATACGGCAGGATTACTAGGTGAGCAATATGTTGCCTTAGAGCCGGGCGCAGAGGATGACGTTTTGAAAACTGGAGATACCATAGAGTTTACCCAATCTGCGCTCGTTTTAGAGGAGATTATTGGCAAAATTGTTGTCAAACTGACATCTGGGTGATCATTGAGCGCCAAGATTAGTTACAAAATGACGTAATTAATCAGTAGCTTTATGAATTTTAATGCTTAGCTGTAAATGCAAATACTGGGAGATATTAATTGTGACAAAATTTCTGCGCTTATCTAGTGCTGTGGCCTTCTTAGCTCTAATGCTAATGGTTTTTCTTGTCCATTCGGCCTCTGCCATTGACCAGCGCGCTCCAGAGCAAATTGTAGAAGAGACGACTACTGTAGTGCTTGCTGCGCTAAACAAAGAACATGCTCGTTTAAAAGAAGATCCAACGCTGATCAATAATTTAATTAATGAAACAATAATTCCTATTGTTGATTTAAATTCAATGGGCAAATTGATACTGGGAAAACACTGGAAGCGGGCTAGTGAAGAGCAGCGCTCAAGTTTTGTTTCTGAGTTTAAAGATATGTTAGTTCGCACCTATGCAAAGTCATTGGTAGATTATGGGCATGCAGAAGTTAAAGTGTTGCCAGATCGAAATAGTAAGGAAAGTAAATACCACACCGTGAAAACAGAGCTCTACATAGGTTCTGGCAAAGCTCCACTACAAATCGCTTATATTTTTCGCAATAACAAACAAGATGAGTGGAAAGTATTTGATCTGTCAGTAGATGGATTAAGTTTGGTGAAAAATTTCCGCACAAGTTTTAGTCAAGAGATTAAAGAAACCTCATTAGATGCGCTTATCGAGCGCCTGGCGAATACCAATAAAACTGGTGCTACGGATGAAATGCAAACAGAGTGAGCCTGCCAAACAAGAGTGAATTCCAGTGTATTGACCATGGCAAATTTAAAGTCACGGGCGATATTACATTTTCTAGCGCTGCATCAGTTTGGGAGCAGGCTAGGAAAGTTTTACTGAGTCTAGAAGAAGATCGTTTAGATATTGATATCGGTTCCGCGCGCGAGATGGATAGTGGTGGTTTAGCGCTTCTAATTGCATGGACGCGTTGGGCGTATTGTAACAAAAAAGAACTCACATTTAGCAATGCCTCAGATACAGCGCGAAAATTAATTGTCACCAATAAACTTCAAGATTTGCTCAAGCTTGCCTAAGCTAACCTAGCGGGCAACACTTTTATAGGTAGTAAGTAGACGGCGGGTTCGTTAAAATTTTGTTCTTTTCGATAAATTTCACTTAACCCTAACTCATAGCACTTCCTCAATATGGAAAAATTACTAATTGATGGTGGTTGTACGCTACAAGGAGAGGTGCGCATCTCTGGCGCAAAAAACGCTGTGTTGCCTATTTTAGCAGCGGCCTTGTTAGCGGATGCTCCAATGTGTATAGCGAATGTGCCACATCTACAAGACGTAACCACTACGATGGAATTATTAGGTCGTATGGGTGTTTCATTGACCGTAGATGAGCGCATCAATATTGAAGTCGATTGCAGTACCATCAACGAGTTGTTTGCCCCTTATGAAGTGGTCAAAACCATGCGTGCATCTATTTTGGTGTTGGGCCCTTTGTTGGCACGTTTTGGGCAAGCGGAAGTGTCGTTGCCGGGTGGCTGTGCGATTGGTTCGCGGCCAGTAAATATACATCTGCGTGGTCTAGAAGCTATGGGGGCTACTATTGAAGTAAAGGGTGGTTATATCCACGCTAAATCAAAGCGCTTAAAAGGTGCTCATTTAGTCTTGGATATGGTGACGGTTACGGGCACCGAGAATTTGATGATGGCAGCAACACTTGCGGCCGGCACTACGGTTATTGAAAATGCGGCACGCGAGCCTGAAGTGATCGATTTGGCGAATTGCTTAGTTGCAATGGGTGCTGATATAGAGGGTGCAGGTACAGATAAGATCACTATTCACGGGGTTGAGAAATTAACAGGATGTAAATACAAAGTATTAGCCGATCGTATTGAGACTGGTACTTTTTTAGTAGCGGCTGCAATTACTGGTGGCCATGTGAAGTTAAAAAATACGCAACCACAGTTTTTGGAAGCTGTGCTGCTAAAATTAGAAGAATCCGGAGCTGATATAAATTGTGGTAAGGATTGGGTCGAGATTGATATGTGTGGTCGTCGCCCTAAAAGCGTAAATCTCCGTACTGCACCGTATCCCGCTTTTCCAACGGATATGCAAGCACAGTTTACAGCTTTGAATTGCATTGCAGAAGGTTCCGGCGCCATTACAGAATCAGTGTTTGAAAACCGATTTATGCACGTGCAAGAAATGCAACGCATGGGCGCTAATATAAAAGTTGAAGGCAATACAGCAATAGTAACCGGTGTAGATAGATTAGTAGCCGCGCCAGTTATGGCGACTGATTTACGTGCTTCCGCGAGTTTGATATTGGCAGGATTGGCTGCCGAAGGGCAAACTATTGTCGATCGCATTTATCACATTGATCGTGGCTATGAATGCATCGAAGAAAAATTAGCACAGCTTGGTGCCAATATTCGGCGCGTCCCTCACTAACACGAATTGCTTTAGTTCGGGTATGAATACTAATTCCAATATAAATGTCACAACGATAGCCGTATCAAAGGGCCGCATTCTCGATGAATGTTTATCTTTGCTTGCTGAGATGGGCGTTCGCGTTGCCAATGAGGATTTAGATGGACGCAAGTTGGTGCTGCCAACTAATCGAGAGGATGTGCGTTTATTAGTCATACGTGCAACCGATGTGCCGACTTTTGTGCAATATGGCGCTGCCGAATTAGGGGTTGTTGGGAAAGATACACTAATGGAATTTACCGGCGATGGAATTTATGAACCCGTAGATCTCGGTATTGCCAAGTGTCGTCTTATGGTGGCCGGAGTTGAGGGGAAAATGCCTGAAAATCGTCGCATGCGCGTGGCAACAAAATATTTGCACACAACGCGCCGACATTTTGCTGCAAAAGGCCAGCAAGTGGAATTGATTAAACTTTATGGATCGATGGAATTAGCGCCGATGATGGGTCTTGCGGACTGTATTGTCGACTTGGTGGCTAGTGGAGATACGCTTAAGGCGAACGGCTTAGTACCCATCGAACACGTTGCGGATATTAGCTCGCGTCTCATCGTCAACAAGGCAGCAATGAAGATAAAATCTGCTACACTTAAACCTCTCATCGAAAAATTTAGGCTAACTGCAAAAAATCCATAGAATTATCAAGGACGTAGACGAGCATGCAACACAAAACTGACGATCTCAGAATTAAAAAAATTACAGAGGTGATTGCGCCATCTACATTGCATAATGAGCTCCCACTTACCGAAAGATCTGCGCAGTGTGTGTTTGAGGCACGTGACGCAATACATAAAATTCTACATGGCGAAGATGAGCGATTGTTGGCCATTGTGGGCCCATGCTCCATTCATGATCCCATTGCAGCGCGTGAGTATGCAAAACGGTTGCAGGCAATTCGTGATGAGTTAGCGGATGAATTGATGATTGTTATGCGTGTTTATTTTGAGAAGCCGCGTACCACGGTTGGTTGGAAAGGTTTGATCAATGACCCCGACCTTAATGGCAGCTTCCAAATTAACAAAGGCTTACACATTGCACGTAGTTTGTTGTTGGACTTAAATGAAATGGGGATGCCGGCAGGCACCGAATACTTAGACTTAATAAGTCCTCAATACGTTGCCGATTTAGTCGGCTGGGGCGCTATTGGTGCGCGTACAACAGAAAGCCAGGTGCACAGAGAGCTTGCTTCGGGACTTTCGTGTCCAGTTGGGTTTAAAAATGCAACCGATGGTAATTTACAAGTCGCCGTGGATGCAATTGGCTCTGCAATGAATCCTCATCACTTTTTGTCTGTAACGAAAACAGGTAAATCTGCAATCTTTTCTACTGTCGGAAATAAAGATTGCCACATTATTTTGCGTGGCGGAAATACGGAGCCAAATTACAGTCCCGAAAGCATTGATGCGGCGGCTGCGTTACTCGAAAAGTCAGGATTAGCACCGCGTATTATGGTGGATTGTAGTCATGCGAATAGTTTCAAGCAGCATGAGAAACAAATGGATGTCGGTCAATCTATTGCTGCTCAAATGAGCGCAGGGGATATGCGTATCTTTGGCGTTATGATTGAAAGTCATCTTGTAGCTGGCCGGGAAAATGCAAAACCCGGTGCTGAACTGGCGTA
>JAPUHH010000191.1 GCA_027297825.1 Gammaproteobacteria bacterium | reverse complement strand
GCGTGGAGAATTTTTAGATGAGCCTTACTTGCGATTTAAACAAGCTTTAGATGAAGCTTATGCAGAGGGCTACTTAGGCGAAAATATTCTTGGCTCAGGCGTAACTTTTATTTTGCATGATGTTTTGGGTGCAGGCGCTTACATATGTGGTGAAGAAACTGCCCTGCTTGAATCGCTAGAGGGTAAAAAGGGTTTGCCGCGTTTTAAGCCGCCGTTCCCAGCGAATGTAGGTTTGTATGGTAAGCCAACGACCATTAATAATACTGAAACTTTTGCTTCGGTGCCCAGTATTATGCGTGAAGGCGCAGGATGGTTTTCTGCTTTCGGAGTTGAAAAAAGTGGTGGTACAAAATGTTTTTCTGTTTCCGGGCATGTAAACAATCCAGGCAATTTTGAAATACCACTGGGTACGCCATTTTCGGAATTACTTAAATTGGCTGGCGGTGTACGAACAGGCCATGCGCTTAAAGCCGTAATACCCGGCGGGTCTTCCGTGCCAGTGGTAGCAGGTGAGGTCATGCTGGCTACCAATATGGATTATGAATCCATTGGCCAAGCTGGATCTATGTTGGGATCAGGTGCAGTGGTAGTGATGGATGACACAACCGACATGGTGAAAGTACTGCAACGCATCTCGCGTTTCTATTTTTCAGAATCTTGCGGTCAATGTACACCCTGTAGAGAGGGTACGGGTTGGTTGTATCGTATGATTTCTCGCATTGTTGCCGGCGATGGAAAGCCAGAAGATATTGAAAGACTGGATGATGTTGCCAGTAAAATAGAAGGCACAACAATTTGCGCACTGGGTGATGCAGCGGCAATGCCAGTGCATAGTTTTATTAAGCATTACCGTGAAGAATTTACTTATTATATAGAACATGGCCATAGCATTTTAAATGCATCCGCTAATGCAAGTGTTGCAGCATAGATAGCTTTAAATAAATCTAATGTCTGAAGAAAGCATAAAATTATTTATCAACGACAAAGAGGTGTCTGCACCTAAAGGCGCAATGCTGATCGAAGTTACAGATCAGCTAGATATTGATATTCCACGTTTTTGCTATCACAAAAAATTGTCAGTCGTGGCAAATTGTCGTATGTGCATGGTGGAGGTGGAGAAAGCGCCTAAGCCATTGCCTGCATGTGCTACACCAGTTGTTGAAGGCATGAAAGTCTATACCAAATCTCCAGTCGCACTTGAGGCGCAACGAGACACTATGGAATTCTTACTGATAAATCATCCGCTTGACTGTCCGGTGTGTGATCAAGGTGGCGAATGTGAGTTGCAAGATATTGCTATGGGCTATGGTGAAGGTGTTTCGCGTTATATGGAAAGGAAACGCGTGGTGCTTGATAAAGAATTAGGACCACTAGTCTCTACAGATATGACGCGTTGTATTCATTGCACGCGTTGCGTTCGTTTTGGTAGTGAAATAGCAGGTATGCAAGAACTAGGTGCTACTGGGCGTGGTGAGTTTATGGAAATTGGTACTTATGTAGAACGTTCCTTAAGCTCCGAGTTGTCAGGTAACGTCATTGATATTTGTCCTGTAGGCGCATTGAATGCTAAACCTTCACGTATGCATGCGCGCTCTTGGGAAATGCTGCAATCCGCCAATGTTGCTCCACACGACAGTGTGGGTTCAAACATATACATGCATACGCTACGCAATAAGGTAATTCGTGTAGTGCCTAGAGAAAATGAAGCGTTGAATCAAACTTGGATATCAGACCGTGATCGTTTTAGCTATGAAGGTTTGCGTGCTGATGATCGGGCTACACAACCTATGTTCAAGGGAGATCATGGTTGGCATGGGAAAAATTGGGATTCTTGCTTAGAGCAGGTAATAGAAAAGATAAAACAATATCCGGCGGAACAAATAGGTGTATTGGCAGCACCGCATTCAACGTTAGAAGAATTGTATTTGTTACAAAAAGTATTTCGTCACTTGAACGTACAAAATATTGATCACCGAATACGCCAAGTAGATTTCACAGATCAAGAGGCGATGCCGTTGTTTCCCTATTTAGGGCAATCGATAGAATCAATCGAGAAGAATGATGCAATCTTTTTAATAGGTTGTGATGTGCGACTCGAACAGCCCATGCTGGCGCACCGCATGCGCCAAGCAAGTGCTAGAGGCTGTAAGCTTACTAGCCTAAACCCGCAGTCGTTCGATTTTCATTTCGTAAATCAAAGCACTTGGAATGTGGCGCCACAACAATGGGTGCTTGCATTGGCTGGGATTGCAGGATGTGCGGAGCCTGAGGCTTTGCAGAAATTACCGCCTGCATTAATTGCAATGATTGAGAAAACTTCAATTTCTACACAGGCAAAAGAAGTATTTGATTTATTAAAGAATGGCGAGCAGGCAAGCATTATGCTCGGAGCCATTGCAGAAAGTCATCCGCAGGCTTCAGCATTGCGTGCTCTAGCTAATTTTATTGCAAACAATACTAATTCTCATTTTGGAATCATTGCGCAAGCAGGCAACTCCGTGGGCGCGTGGTTATCTGGTTTCGTCCCGCATCGATTGCCCGCCGGCAAAGCCAGTACAAATATTGGTTTAAATGCAGTTGAAATGCTGGTTAACCCTAGAAAGGTTTGTGTGTTATTTAATTTAGAGCCAGAATTTGATTTTGCCAATGCGCCCGCTGCGATTAAAGCCATGCAAGAAGCGGAGTTTGTAGTGATATTTTCTCCCTATCTTACTGAATCGATGCTTGACTATGCGAATGCCATTTTACCAATTGCGACCTTTGCTGAAACGGAAGGTACTTATGTGAATGCAGAAGGTCATTGGCAAAGTGTAACGAATGCGATCTCAGTTTCTGAAGAAGTACGGCCAGCGTGGCGAGTATTGCGAGTGCTGGCGAACAAACTGGGCATTGCTGACACGCAATATCAATCTTGCTCGCAAATCCGTGATGAAATTAAATCGCTATTAGAAGGCGAGGATGAATTTGATAGCAACCTAAAAGACCTTAACCACATCAATTTAAATTTAGATGAAGGCAGCCTATTTAGAGTATCCAGCACGCCAATTTATGCTGCTGATAATGTTGTGCGACGGGCAAATTCTTTGCAAGCTACTGTATATGGACAGCAACCTCATGTAGCAATGTGTGAGCAACAGGCACGTGATTTGGATGTATTAAAAGAAACAAGAGTGCGGGTGGTGCAAGGTAACCAAGAGATGACATTGGACTTGCTGCTAAACGATGCGATACCGATGCGGTGTGTTTGGATACAAAGAAGTGCTGAGGAGATCGATCAACTTGGAGTGACGATCGCGCCAGTTGAAATACAAAGGTTGGCTCATGTTTGATTGGCTGACTAATTTTTATACCTCAATACCTCCTGTGGTATTAATGACAGCTTATATGTTCGCATTTATATTAGTATTGTTTGTGTGTGTGGCATATGTAACGTTGGCGGAACGAAAAGTTATCGGCTTCATGCAAGTACGCATGGGGCCAAACCGTGTAGGCCCCTGGGGTTTTGGGCAACCTATCGCTGATGCGTTAAAGCTAATGTTTAAAGAAATGATTTTGCCAACCGATGCAGATCGATTTTTATTTAGATTGGCGCCATTGTTAACCATGATTCCAGCATTAGCCGCCTGGGCGGTAATTCCTTTTGCAGAAGGTTGGAATTTTGCGGACATTAATGCAGGACTCTTATATATATTAGCAATGACTTCACTAGGTGTGTATGGAGTGATCGTTGCAGGTTGGGCATCCAATTCAAAATATGCATTGCTGGGCGCTTTGCGTGCGGCTGCTCAAATCGTTGCATATGAGATTGCCATGGGGTTTGCTTTGGTAGGCGTGCTAATGGCGAGCGGCAGTTTAAATCTTAGCGACATTGTCATGGCGCAGCAAGGTAAGTTTTTTTGGAATTGGTATTGGGTGCCTTTATTACCTTTATTCTTAACGTTTTTTATTGCCGGTGTTGCTGAAACTAATCGAGCACCCTTTGATGTGGTTGAAGGCGAATCAGAAATTGTTGCAGGCTTTCATGTTGAATACTCGGGTATGGGTTTCGCCTTATTCTTCTTAGCTGAATATGCCAATATCATTTTAATATCCGCACTAACCGTATTGTTATTTTTAGGTGGTTGGCTAAGTCCATTTGAAGGGCTGCCATTATTTCCTGCATATTTGCTACATTTGCCTTATATAGGCGCAGCACTTTCATCTGGCCCACATTGGTTTATTGCTAAAACCTGTTTCTTTATATTTTGTTTCTTATGGTTTCGTGCAACTTTCCCTCGCTTTCGCTATGACCAAATCATGCGACTTGGATGGAAGGCATTATTACCAGTGACTTTAATTTGGATATTTGTGGAAGGAATATTGCTTTATATACATTTTCCACCTTGGTTTGATTAGGTGCATCTGATGAGCATGCTAAAAAACATAATTCGAAGTTTTACTTTATCTGAGTTGTTGAAAGGCATGCGTTTAACCGGGCGTCGATTGGTATCTAAAAAAACCACCATTCGATACCCCGAAGAAAAAACACCGCAATCACCCAGATTTAGAGGCTTGCATGCGTTGCGTCGCTATCCAAACGGTGAGGAGCGTTGCATTGGTTGCAAGCTATGTGAAGCGGTATGTCCCGCATTAGCGATCACCATTGATTCCGAGGAACGTGAAGACGGAAGTCGACGTACCACACGTTTCGACATTGATTTATTTAAATGTGTTTTCTGCGGATTTTGTGAAGAAGCATGCCCAGTAGATGCAGTTGTTGAAACTCGTATATTTGAGTATTCATTTTTTGAGCGCGGCACGCATATTATGACAAAAGACATGTTGCTTGAAGTGGGCAGGAAAAATGAAGATCAAATTGCAGCAGATCGACAAGCCGATGTGGCATATCGTTAACTGAATTTACATATTAAAATAGAATAATAAGAATGTTGGTGCAAAGCGCTGTTTTTTATTTCTTCGCAACAACATTAGTGATCGCTGCATTAGCGATGATCACTGTGCGAAATCCAGTGCATGCGGCTTTATTTTTAGTGTTGGTCTTTTTCACCAGCGCGGCGATTTGGTTGTTACTTGAAGCGGAGTTTTTAGCCATCGTCTTAGTACTGGTTTATGTTGGCGCGGTAATGGTGTTGTTCTTATTTGTGGTGATGATGCTCGACATCAATATTGCGAAAATACGTGCTGGTTATGCAAAGTATTTGCCAATAGGTGTTTTGGTTAGTGTGATGATGGTCGTGGAAATGATTGTGGTATTAAATGGGCCTGCATTTAATTTGCAAAAGCCTCAGCCAAAACCGAATGATTACAGCAACACGCAAGAGTTAGGCGAGTTACTGTTTACTGAATATGTGTACCCGTTTGAAATTGCCGGCGTGATTTTATTAGTAGCAATCATCGCTGCGATAATACTCACCATGCGCAAGCGCACGGATGGGAAGCGCCAGAATCCCTCGAAACAAATTAACGTCAACAAGAGGGATCGCGTGCGTTTAGTCTCTCTTGACAAAGATTGACCATTTAATATCAATTAATTAAAAAAATAATAATGATTACTTTGACTCATTTTCTTGTGCTCGGCGCAATTCTCTTTTCCATCAGCATCGCAGGTATTTTTCTTAATCGAAAAAATGTAATTCTACTATTAATGGCGATTGAATTAATGTTGCTAGCGGTAAATATGAATTTCGTTGCCTTTTCGCATTATTTAGATGATTTATCAGGGCAAGTTTTTGTATTTTTTATTCTAACGGTGGCGGCTGCAGAAGCGGCCATTGGGTTGGCAATATTAGTCGTCCTGTACCGCAAACACGCAACAATAAATGTGCAAGATCTTGGGAGCTTAAAGGGCTAATAGAGCTGTAATGAAGACGCTTTGTTTGATAATTGTACTCGCTCCATTATTAGGCGCGCTGATTGCGGGCTTGTTTGGACGTGCGATTGGGCGAAGGGGCGCGCATTGGGTCACTATAATAGGGGTTTTTCTTGCCTTTGTTTTTAGTCTGTTAGTGTTTAAGCAGGTTATCTTTGCTAACCATCCAAGCACATTGATTGATATTTATACCTGGTTCAGTCTTGGCGGCCTTGATCTCAAGATAGGGTTTTTAATTGACCCGCTAACGGTCACGATGATGCTGGTGGTGACCTTTGTATCGTTAATGGTGCACATCTATACCATTGGTTACATGTGTGATGACCCTGGATATCAGAGATTTTTCTCCTACATCTCTTTATTCACGTTCTCTATGTTGATGCTGGTAATGTCGAATAACTTTTTGCAGTTATATTTCGGTTGGGAAGCAGTCGGTGTCGTTTCCTATCTATTGATTGGCTTTTGGTACACCAAAGAGTCAGCGATCTTTGCAAACTTAAAAGCCTTTTTAGTCAATCGCGTAGGAGATTTTGGGTTCATTTTAGGTATTGCTGCAATTTTAGCGGTATTTAATAGCTTGGACTATCAAACCGTCTTCGCTCAGGCGGCGAGCGTTACGGATCAATCATTTGCTATTACGGATAATACTGATTGGCCAGTAATGACGGTTATTTGCTTGCTGTTGTTTGTTGGTGCCATGGGTAAATCTGCACAGGTGCCTTTGCACGTTTGGCTACCGGATTCCATGGAAGGTCCTACACCGATATCTGCACTCATTCATGCTGCGACGATGGTTACAGCGGGTATTTTTATGGTGGCACGTATGTCGCCATTATTTGAGCTAAGTGATACTGCACTGTCTGTGGTGCTGGTGATTGGTGCTTTGACGGCATTTTTTATGGGCTTGGTGGGTATCGTGCAAAATGACATTAAACGAGTCGTGGCCTATTCAACCTTATCGCAATTAGGCTACATGACCGTGGCGTTAGGTGCCTCTGCTTATTCTATTGCAATTTTTCATCTATTTACGCATGCCTTTTTCAAAGCATTATTATTTCTAGCAGCAGGCTCGGTTATTGTGGCACTGCATCATGAGCAAGATATACGCAAAATGGGCGGACTAAAAAAATACATGCCGATTACCTATTGGACTTCACTTGTCGGCACGCTGGCTCTCATCGGCTTTCCGGGTTTTTCTGGCTTCTTTTCCAAAGATGCCATTATTGAAGCAGTGCACCATTCTAACTTACCCGGTGCACAGTTTGCGTATGTGTTAGTACTTGCCGGTGTATTTGTTACTGCGTTTTATTCGTTCCGATTGTTATTTATGGTATTCCACGGCGAATCTAGAATGGATGCGTATACCGAAAAACATGTTAAAGAATCGTCGCATGTCATTACGTGGCCGCTAATCTTATTAGCCATTCCTTCCGTAGTCGCAGGATTGTTCATCGGTCAGTTTGTATTTGGCGATTATTTTGCCAATAGTATTTTTGTGTCAGAGCATCATCTTGCGGTTGCGGAAATGCGATCCCACTTCCACGGAATATGGTCTTTTGTATTACATGCTTTGCAAGGCAAAGCGGTTTGGCTTGCGTTTGCCGGCATTGTTTGTGCTTGGTGGTTGTATTTGCAACAACCGCAGCTTGCAGAAACGTTAAAAAATAAACTATCTATACCGCATAAAATCTTAATGCATAAATATGGCTTTGATAAGCTTTACCAAATACTGTTCGTAAGTGGTAGTCGTAAGATCGGTGTATTTTGTGATTCATTTGGCGATCGTCTATTAATTGATGGCTTGGTAGTGAACGGTTCTGCAAATCTTGTGAATTGGATTTCTGCGCGGGTGAGAAAGATTCAAACGGGATATTTATATCACTACGCATTCGCAATGATTATTGGCTTGCTGTTTTTTTTAACCAAGATTTTTTTGTAAAAGCACCTTATGTTTTTTTCGCTACCCATTCTTAGTGTTCTAATTTGGCTGCCTGTGTTGGGCGGCTTGCTGGTGATTGCTACTAAGAGGGTTTCTGTCGATGCAGCAAAATGGCTGTCATTATTGCTGGTGGTCAGCACTTTTGTAGTGAGCATCTTGCTAGTCAAGGCTTTTGACAATAGCACTTTTCAAATGCAGTTCTACGAGCATCATTCTTGGGTGCAAGCCTTTAATGTTTTTTATTCCTTAGGTGTAGATGGAATTTCTGTACCGCTAATTGTATTGACAACAATTATTACTGTGTTAGTAATTATTTCGGGCTGGGGGCTTTCTTCAGAAAGTATTGCAGAATATTTTGCGGCATTCTTAATCTTAGAAGGTTTAATGATAGGTGTGTTTTGCGCACTGGATGCCATCCTGTTTTACATCTTCTTTGAAGCTACGCTAATTCCAATGTTTTTGATTATTGGGATCTGGGGCGGGCCTCGCAGAGTCTATGCGACGATAAAATTCTTTTTGTATACTTTTTTTGGTTCAGTATTTTTACTTATTGCGCTAATTTATCTTTATTTGAATGCGGGCACCTTTGAAATTGCACAGTTGCAGCAATTCCAATTAGATGAGTATGAGCAGCTTTTTTTGTTTTTAGCTTTTCTTATTGCCTTTGCAGTTAAGGTTCCCATGTGGCCGATACATACTTGGTTGCCGGATGCTCATGTCGAAGCACCTACAGGGGGGTCGGTAGTGTTGGCTGCGATCATGTTAAAAGTAGGTGGCTATGGGTTTTTGCGTTTCAGTATTCCC